>CAJWER010000312.1 GCA_913030785.1 uncultured Chloroflexota bacterium
AAGACAGCAAGGACATGGTCTGGGTCGCGTCGCACTCCTAATTTCCCCGACTTGGTCGTAGGGGCGCACGGCGTGTGCGCCTACGCACACCCCCTAGACCTGGCATCTCTTTCGAAAACTCCATCTCATCTAGTCCGCCCCTTCGCCTGCCTGCCTACTTACCTTCGGTGGGGTCAATCCAAACGCCGATCTAGCCGCCGCTCGCATCAAATCGGGTGCGAGACGTTACACTGGTTACCTGGCCAAGCTCTGATATCAGATTTCCAACGGGGTGTTGCGAATGACCGAGCAGAACATTGTCCGTGACGATCGGGTGCGGTGTTTCGGCGGCCCGGACGACCCGCTCATGATGCGCTATCACGACGAGCAGTGGGGCTTCCCCGTCCACGATGATCGCCAGTTGTTCGAATCGTTCGTGCTTGATGGATTTCAGGCTGGCTTGTCGTGGAGGACGATACTACATAAACGCGAGAACTTCCGTAGAGCATTTTCGGGATTCGACCCGGAGAAGGTGTCGCTGTACGGTGACTCGGAGATGCAACGACTGCTGGCGGATACGGGCATCGTGCGAAATCGCATGAAGATCGTGGCGACTATTTCAAATGCCGGCAGATTTCTTGAAGTCCAGCGCGAGTTCGGCAGTTTCGATGGCTACCTTTGGAGATTTACCGGTGGTGAGACGCTGCGGAATACGGACTGCGTCACATTGAGGGAGTTGCCCGCCTCGACGGCTGAATCGGATGCCTTGTCCGCCGACCTCAAGGGCCGTGGGTTCAAGTTCGTCGGGACCACGATCTGTTACGCGGTGATGCAGTCGGTCGGCATGGTGAACGATCACTCCGATGAGTGCTGGCGGACAACGGGCGGCTGATTTCGCATCGATGAGCATCCGTTTCTTGGGGCAAAAAGAGGACCCCCGATGCTCAGCAACACCGGGGGTCAGCTCAAGGAGGAGCCAGCGTAAAGAGCAAATCTTTGAACGCTGACAGGTTAACTCTACCATATGGTGTGTGGGAAAGCAATACATTCCGCAACATGTTGTGTAGGATTTCTGGAGACATGATAATTGTTTACACGGCGGTTCAGCAGTGAATCGTAGAAGGACCGTTATACTGTAATGATCCTGTGCAGGGGGAACCATTGAAGACGATTCCGGGTTGGGTTGCCGAGGGACGGATGTGGTGGGGAATCGCACTGATTGTCGCGGCTGTCGCGTGCTCTAGCACGCCGGAAGCGGCGGCGACACCGGAGCCGACAGCCCTGGTACAACCGACCGCTGTCGTGACGACGAACCCGGCGTCGGCCGTGCAGGTCAGGGTGGCCCTGGCCTCGACGGATCTAGCAGTGGGGCCGAACCGTCTTGTGTTCGGCCTACTAGGTGGCGCAGGCCCGGTGCGGGCGCCTGACGTAAAGGCGAGATTCGTGTATGTCGATGGTGACGCCAGCGCGGTACTATTCGAAGCTGAGGCGCGGTTCGTGGAGTGGCCCGGTGGCAGTAGTGGCGTCTACGTGATCGACGGCGTCGAGTTCGACAGCGCCGGGCGTTGGGGAATGATCGTCGACGGTGTGACGGACGATGGGACCGCGCTAGTTGGCCAGTCTGGTCTCGTGGTGAACCAGGAGAGTTCGTCTCCGGCCGTGGGGTCTCCCGCACCCCGGAGCGCTAGCAAGACATCCTCCGACGTGGCAGACCTGTCGGAGTTAACAACTTCTCCGACCCCGGACCCTAGCCTCTACGAGCTGAGTATTGCCGACGCCATCGGTGGCGGACAGACCACGGTTGTGACCTTCGCGACCCCCGCATTTTGCCAGACCGCCACCTGTGGGCCCCAGGTGGGGGTTCTTTCATCGCTGCGGCTTCGCCACACCGAATCGACATTCATTCATGTCGAGGTCTACGACAACCCAGACGAGATAGATGGAGATCTGTCGAGGGCCAGAATATCGCCGCTGATGGAGGAGTGGGGCCTGATGACCGAGCCTTTCACTTTCGTAATCGACGCTGAAGGGCAGATTGCGGCCAAGTTCGAGGGGTTTGTGACCGAGGAGGAGTTGGAGTCGGCATTGTTGAGACTGCCAGGTGCAGGGGACGCAAACGATGGATAGGGCATTGGTGCATTGGTTCAGACGTATCGGCTTAGTCCGTCCCTGGCTGATTGCACTGGTTATGGCACTGGCGGCGATCCTCTCAGTCTCGAATGCAGTCAGTGCTCAGGGCGAGGGAGAAGGGGCGCGGGAACTGTTTCGAGAGACCGTGGAACCGTTCGAGCTAGCGCTCAGTGTCGAGCCAGCCGAGGTAGTAGCAGGAGTCGTCCACCTCGCCGTGACGGTGTTAGTTGCCGGGGAATCGACTCCGGTGCTGGGTGCCGTAGTCAACATAGTTGCCACCGCTAGCGACGGTTCTGCTTTGCAGTCTCGGGCTGTCAGCGAGCCGGCACGCCCGGGAATCTACGACGCGAACCTGTCCATGGAGCCCGGAGGGTTGTGGACGGTCACTGTTGACGTGAGCAAGGACGGCCTCGGAAGCGCCAGTCACGAAGTGTCGCTGGCGGTGGGGGATCTGCCCCTGTCAGCCGGGCTGGCAGGCACACTCTTGTGGTTTCTGACGACCGCCGCGTTGGTGGGGGGAGGCATGTACCTGTGGAGGCGGTCCAGAAAAGCACTGTCTGGTCGTTAGGCGGCCGTGCCGCTCGGTGGTGCACGCTGTGCGCCATCACACGACGATTCATGTTCCGTCGGCCTCCGTCACACCGTTACTTGCTAGCCACCGCTACTGGCGTCCTCGATCTCGTCCACCAACAGTACGCCGGCCTCCTCGTGGTATGTCACGATGATCGGTAACCCTTGCACCATGTGGTCTCGAACGTGAGAAGGCAGCCAGCCTCGATAGCCCTCTGCCTCAAAATTCCACTTCGCCCCAGTATCGTCCTGCACCGAGAGCGTCTCGATTTGTGTAAGGCTGCCAGCTGCAACATCCAGGACGATACCTGTCAGCTTTGACTGCTCAGCTGATGGCGTCCCTGGTTGTGCCTCACTACTGCACGCCACTGCCCAGGTTGCCAGGAGCGTGGTCATTGCAACGATCAGTATTTTACTCACGACATCTCCCGGCCCTTGCCGCTGCACGGGCGTAGATCTACCCACAGGATTGTGTGCCCAGGGCCCCGTAGTTGGCACGGAATACGAACTAGTGTGCTATTATGGGGTCCATTATTCATTACAACACCTAAACATATGATCAAAACCTGTACCGACTTTCAATTGACTATTTTCTTAGACGAAGTATAAGGTAGACTGGCGGGAGGTAAATGATGAACAGAGCAAAGTATCTTATACCACTACTATTCGTGGCTGTCGCTATGGCCACCGTTCAGCCAGGAGCTGTCCGTTCCGTCTCGGCGGAATCGGCGCCTCTTGTCGTCGTTGTGGCGGACGCCCAGGCGCTCCACCAGACGGAGGACGCTGTCGAGGTGGCAGCAACCTTCATCGGACTGCTTTCCACGCTGCAAGGGGCACAGCGGTTCGTGTTCGTCGTCGGCGAGGACC
>CAJWER010000313.1 GCA_913030785.1 uncultured Chloroflexota bacterium
CGAACAATGGCGGTCCCCAGGAGGTAAAAACGGCTGAGCACTCACGAATGCGTTCCATCACCTCGCCCTGCGTGAAATTGCGGCCGGTCCTGTTCCATTCGATCTGCCCCAGGCCCTCCAGCACTCTGATGGCGCGGGGTGACATGATCTCATCAAGGAGCGGACTCGGGGTCAGCACAAGAATTCTTGGTCGTGGGTCGCTGCTCATTTGGTCCCTTCTATCCTGAACTTCGAGCGCCTAATTGCCGCCCTCTAGCTCACGAAGCTCGTCCCGCCACCGGGGATTCAATAGCAGGACATCCCATATCTCGTCGAAGTCGAGTGACTCCTTGTCGGCCCAGACGACGGTGTCAGCGATATCACGCTTCAGTCTCGTCTTGAAGACGATCGAGGGTAGGGGTTTTGTCTCTCCCATCGTGGAAACCTTAACCAGCGCGTTCTGGTAGCTCGCCAGGTCTGCCTGTGCCAGATCTTCACACCCTGCCGTGAAGAGCGCTTCATAGGCGTCCCTCATTTGCCTGTCCAGCGCCGCCTTCCGTAGAGGGACCGTCTCAAGCTCATCGCCGTTGAATTCCAGCACCATCCAGATCCCACCTTGACGGTGGTCCCTGGAGTCCGGACCGAACTGCAAGCGTGGACGCCCCTCTGCAGTCATCCCGGAAAACTGCGCAGTCAGAATATCGAGCATCTTGGTTTTCTGCACGTCGATGGAGTCGCCAGGAGCGCACGCTGTAGGACTTGCATCACCCGACACAGCCGCCGTGACTTTTGCGGGCTCCGGCATCGCAGTCGCCGTGGCTTCAACCGTCTCAGACGGCTCGACATCGGTGGCTGGCGTCTCCGAAGATGGTGTGCCAGGCGCTGTTGGAACGGCCGTCGACGTCGAGGCCGCTGGTTGAGCGGCTGCAGGTGCGTCGTCAGGCAGGTCCGTGTCCGAACTTCCGGTGCAGCCGATCAGGGCACCCGCCCCGAGCAGGAGTCCTGCTCTGTACAGCGAATTCATCGCTATCCTCCTCAGCCTCCGGGCCCGTATTCGACACTGTATACGCCAGCTACTAGCGTGTCCAGCCATCTATAATGGTGGGTCGGGTGGATGTTTCTGGAGGGGGGACTGGACGTTCTCTGAATCGAGCTGTGGAACGGCTGCGTCCCGTTGATTACGCCATATAGATGGATCACCGGACATTGGGCAGGGCGCCGCGTGGCGATGTAGTGCGCTATCTAAGCGCTGATGCTCTCCATATTTGGGGTTCAAAAGAAGGCAGTTTTCATTGCGCGATTGTCGGCGTGGTAGACTGTCAGCTCTAATGATCCGCTAGAGCCTCCGCGGCCAGCGGGAACGGGTGATTCCCTGGATTCCGAAAGTCTGGAATTGTTGGGCAAGGTGAGTCAGCGTGGCAGGATTCTCCGCGATAGCTAAGCGACAAACATGTGGTGGTCGGGGAACTCTGGTGGTCTAGAACCTACCACTTAGGAACCGAAGTTCAAATTGGGCTGGCCTCTTTGGCGTAGATGTCCTTCATCTGCCAGGCGTCAAGCGAAACTAGCTTCGCACTGTTGCCCTGGGCGCGCATGGAGATCCCGGTGCTATCCTCGCGGCCTGGGTACACTCGCGCCGCTACGCACTGTTTCCCGTTGGCAAACACCTCCACGACGCTCCTGTCTATGAACACTCGAAGCCGCAACGGCTCGCCCGGTTCCAAGACGAGTGGGGCCGTCTCGGGGGCCCGTGAGAGAGCGTCTGACAAGGTCGACGAGTAGGACGTGTCCAGAGTAAGAAGGCTTGCATGGAGTTGCGTTGGCCTCGGCTGTCCATGACGGCTGACTACCGGATCACCGCTCGCCAGCACTGCACCTGGTTGAACGGACGGGTGCTGTACCCGGAAGCCTCGGTCTTTAAAGAATGCGATTCGTGTGTGCTCCTCCCTGTTTGGCGATCGTAGGACGGTCAACTCGACCATGGGCGCGTTCTCGGGATCGATCTCCAGGTTGAGCTCCATCGCGTTGCCGGCGATACCATCGAGGACCAGCTCCTGATTCGTTGGCAAGTCCATTCCCTCGATACGCCTGTGATCATATCTGAGGGACTCGATATCTCCTGCGGGCTCCATTCTCAGCACGTCGTCAGCTGCCAGCGTGAGTCGCCTGGGTAGTGTCATGATCTGGTTCCAGCCTTTGGTTGGCAGGCCCGGGTTCATGTTGAAGATGACGATGACGCCGCCCTGCCCGTCGGGCGTAGCCGAGGGTGCATGTACACCCGAGGGGCCGAACGCTCCGAAGTTGAAGCGGCCACCCGAGGTGACTACGAGCTTGTCTCGCTCCTTGTCGTAGTCGCCAAGCAGATACTGCCCGCCGCTCATGTGGCTAAAGAACGGTAGGATGTGCCGGTCGCCGATTGGCAAGAAATACGGACAGGCACCATCGTCGCCTACGAGGGTGTAACGATCCCTCTCAATGAAGGGATGCAGGTACTCCCAATGCTCCAGGTCAACCGAACGAAACAGAAAGTCGGCGGCAACTCTCTGTCCGCCAGGTCCATCAGGCAAAGCCCCGGCGGAGAGTGCGTAGTATGCATCGTCTTTCTTCCAGATGCAGGGATCAAATACCGTATATTGCTGGGGTGAGCCGTCCTGCTCCGGGATTGGGATGACGGCCTGACCCGTCAGCTTCTCCCAGTTGAGCAAAAGGGGGTCGCTGGAGACGGCGACCATGTTACCAACCTGGGTTCCGTGATAGATCGCTATCACTCGATTATTCTCCACGAGGGTCCCCCCGGAGAAGCAGCTTTCTTCAGGATTGGGATAAATGGCATAGGGCAAATCGCGCCAGTGTATGAGGTCATCGCTGACGGTGTGTCCCCAGTGGGGGCGAGGGTCTTCCGGTGGGGTTCCCTGGTAAAACAGATGCCACCGGCCCTGCCAAAAGCATAGTCCATTAGGATCGTTCAGCAGGTTTTCCGGATTCACGTAGTGGTAAATGGGACGGTGCGGATCCGAAGCCTTTGACGCCCGTGAAACCACCATCC
The DNA here is from genome assembly GCA_913030785.1 of uncultured Chloroflexota bacterium. Classification (GTDB taxonomy): domain Bacteria; phylum Chloroflexota; class Dehalococcoidia; order Lucifugimonadales; family CAJWER01; genus CAJWER01. The sequence continues at coordinate 3,026 of CAJWER010000313.1, forward strand.
GCTGCAACAACGGATTTTGCGCAAGTTGAGCCTCTTGCTCGGCAAGGGTATCTGCGAATGTGTAATGGGGAACGAGTGAGGTGTAGTCAGGACTGCTCACGGTGATCTCCTCAGGGCGTGCGGGGACGTGAACCTACACGTCTGATTCAATCACAGCATCGAAACGAGTACCAGCCCGGTCGTGTTAGCAGTGCCCGCGTACATCCGCGAGTCTGATGGAACGACAGGTTACGAGAAATAGGAGCAACGTTTGTGCTCAGTGTGCTCATCAGCGACTCAATCGAGTCAGATATAGCAGAAAACTCGCGGTCGTTGCTGGCAAGCAAGACCGCTCGGAGTTAAGACGTCCCAGGACAAACGAAGAGGCGCCCACCTCTAAAATTTCGTTGTAAAACAGAGATAAATCTTTTGAGGAAATGGGGCGTAAGATTTCGCGGCTTGCGTCTAAGAGTGGGGTGGTGGAGCTGGGGGGACTCGAACCCCCTACCTCCGCCTTGCAAAGGC
>CAJWER010000314.1 GCA_913030785.1 uncultured Chloroflexota bacterium
GTTACCAACCGCGCGGCCAGCGTCTCGTCATCGAGGTGGGCGGCCCAGTGCAACGCCGTCGCGCCATCGGCCTGGGCAACGTTGACGTCCGTGTCGGCCAGAAGCGCCGCCACCTCCTCCGACCGCTCCGCCCTGACGGCGTCAATGAGACGCAAATCGGGTTCTTGTGCGGACAGGCCGACGGCGGCCATCACCATGACCAGGAGACAGCAGAGAGGCAGACCGCGGAACGGCCGAGGCTTCCGGTCCCAGCCGCTTCGCTTGGCCATGTCCACATCCGTAGTGCAAAGCTTCAGCCTTGCATCGCAGGCCTGAAGGCCTGCGCCACAGAAACAACCGGTCGAAGCACGGTCGCGGCTGCAGGTCACTAGATCTCCGACAGTCGATCCGCGCCGTGCCCGGCCAGCAGGGTGGGCAACGGTCCGGTGCTGTCCCCGATCCGCTCAACGGGCGCCCCGAGCTTGTCGAGCAGCGTCACGTGGAGATTGGCGAGCGGCGTACGGTCGCGTTCATCGAACGACACATGCCGTCCACCACGCAGGGTTCCCGCCCCGCCGCCCAGCAGCACGATCGGCAGGTTGTAGGGCGAGTGAGCGTTGCTGTCGCTCATACCGGCGCCGTACATCAGCACCATGTGGTCGAGCAGCGAGCCGTCACCGTCCGGGGTCGCGCGCAGCTTCTCGACAAACGCGGCGAACAGGCCCACATGATAGCGGTTGATTTTCGTAAGCTTCGCCAGCGCGTCCGGCACGCCCCGGTGGTGCGACAGCGGGTGGTGAGCGTCCGGCACACCGATTTCCGGATAGGTCCGACCGCTCAGCTCGTGACCGCTCATGAAGGTCGTTACCCGGGTGCGGTCCGTCTGGTGAGCCAGCACCTGCAAGTCGTACATGAGACTCGCGTGATCGGCGAAGTCGGCCGGCACACCTATCGGACGCTCAACGAGCGGCACCTCACGATCGCCCTGCGCCTCGGCCACTTCGATGCGGCGCTCAACGTCGCGCACGGCGTCTAGATAGGCGCCAAGCTTACGCTGGTCGCCCGCACCGAGCGCACCCTGGAGACGGGCCACGTCAGCGCTGATGGGCTCGTCCGCCGCCCCCGTCTGCGCCGCAGCTCGCAGCGACGCCGCCAGTGTGAGCGCATTGTCCTCCACCATCTGCGGCTTGTTGTGGTATGCGTCCGCCACCGCGTCCAGCACCCGCGGCCACGCCAGCATCCGTCCGCGGTCCTCGTTCGGGTAGTACGTGCCCCCGTAGAACGGCGCACCACTGGGCATCAGGAACACATTTAGCGGCCAACCTCCGCGTCCCTCCATCGACACCAACGCCCGCATGTAGATCGAGTCAACGTCAGGTCGCTCTTCGCGATCGACCTTGATCGACACGAACAGCTCATTCATCTTCGCAGCGATCTCCGGGTCCTCGAACGACTCGCGTTCCATCACGTGGCACCAGTGGCAGGCCGAATAACCGACGCTCAGCAGTATCGGCTTGTCCTCCTGTTTGGCTCGTTCCAGCGCCTCCGGCCCCCACGGGTACCAGTCCACCGGGTTGTGGGCGTGTTGAAGCAGGTACGGGCTTGTCTCGTCGATCAGTCGATTTGGCATATCGCTAAACGTTTCTCCGATTCAATTTCAATGCGCTCTTTACGTGTGGGTTAGCAAGATTGGATCACTTGATAGACTGGTTTACGAAACGTCGATCGTCTGCGGACCCATGGTGAGGTCCGCTGCCACCATCCTGATACTCTACAACGCTGGTTGCGTCTTGCCCACTATTTCGATGCGTCGGAGAGGGCGGCGGGTCGAGGCTCAAGGTCGTATAATGCCCGCAGATATCGGAATCGACGTTACTATCTTGTTTCTTTCGGGGAGCGCAGATCATGAAGCACGATGCCTGGTTCCGGTGCAGCGATGGCTGTGAAGGCCGTTGGGAACTCACCGAGATCATATACAGGTGTCCCTCGTGTGATGGTCTCCTAGAGGTCAAACACGATGTCGAAATCCTAAAGGGACGCAGTTCAGCCGCGTGGATGTCCCTGTTCGACCGGAGGTACATGCGCACCTCGTGGCCCTACGGCAGCGGTGTCTGGGGCAAGAAGGAGCTGGTCTATCCGCAGCTGAATGACGACAACGTCGTGTCTATCTACGAGGGAGGCACGAACCTTTTCTGGGCCGAACGCCTGGGCGAATCCATCGGCCTGGAAGACCTGTGGATCAAGCAAAACGGTAATGGCCACAGCGGCTCCTTCAAGGACCTGGGGATCACCGTGTTGGTGTCTGCCGTCAAGGAGATAATGAGCAGGGGCGCAGACATTAAGGCCGTGGTCTGCGCCTCTACTGGAGACACCTCTGCCTCGGTTTCCGCCTACTGCGCGGCAGCCGGGATCCCTTCAGTCGTTCTGCTGCCTCGAAACAAGGTATCGCAGGCCCAGCTCATCCAGCCCATCTCCAACGGGTCCCTCACACTGGCCCTCGACACCGACTTCGACGGCTGCATGGCCCTGGTGGAGCAGCTTAGCAAGGACAAGCGTTTCTACCTCGCCAACTCTGTCAATCCTCTGCGCATCGAAGGGCAGAAGTGTCATGTTAAAAGCGATGCAGCCCGCTGTGACTATCTGCCCAAGCGTCAAGATAGCCAGCAATACACCGGTGCCCTCCGCCAATACAGGGACCCCTGGATCGGTTTTAAACATCTTTGGGCCAGCGGCTTAGAGTTCTATCGCAAATAAGTAGGCAAGGTAAATCTATGTTTGGAGCCTGTTACTACCCAGGGCAATGAATGAATGTCCTGGGAACTATAAGACTAAAGAAGACATTCGGCTGCACCCCCTCCCTAAGCGCACTAAATCCCAACTGTAGTGGTCAACTAATTCCGGACACAGAATAAGGTTTTTCTTCAGCAATCGCTGGCGCCAAACCTTAGTTATAAGAATGGGGTCTTTGGTAATTGTAATACCCCATTAAATACCTACTTATGTCGGATTTTGCCTGTTCCAAGCTTATATAGCCAACAGTAGGGATCCACTCTGATTTTAAGCTTCTAAACACACGCTGCATTGGCACATTATACCCAAAGTGCTTCGCGGGGCAGGCCCTCCCAACAGTTTCCACGTCGGCTCATGCCCTGTTTGATGCGATAACGCCACAAACGATGGCGGAATCGCAGGCTTGTGTACTAGCTTGCCCTGATCAGAGTGAAACAGCAGCCCTTGAGGTTCACCACGCAGTTGATAAGCATGATCAAGTGTATTGATCGCTAGCGTAGCATCCGGATGTCTAGACATGGCCCAGCCGACGACTCGCCGATTGAAAAGGTCGATACTAACGCCTAAGTACACCCAGCGACTTCCGGCCCAGATATAGGTAATGTCGCCACACCAAACTTCGTCCGGTTCTGATACATCAAACTCTCGATTCAAACGGTTGGGAATATCGAGACGCTCCACTGTGGCTTTTTTATAGCGGTGTGAGTCAGGTTGTTTGCTGATCAAACCCGCCTCGCGCATCAGGCTACGCACCTTG
>CAJWER010000315.1 GCA_913030785.1 uncultured Chloroflexota bacterium
AGACCGACGCCGCCATCAATCAGGGCAACAGCGGCGGTGCCCTACTCAATATCACCGGCAAACTGGTTGGCATCAACAACGCCATGGCGGTTGGCGCCGAGAACATCGGTTTTGCGATCCCGATGGACACTGTCCGCGAGGTCTTCGAGCGCGAATTGACCCAGAGCGACAGTTTCGCTCTCGCGCTCGATGCTCCATGGCTGGGCCTGGAGATCGTCGAACGCGGCGGTGATCTTCCCGAGGCCGATGACCGGAGCATCGACGGAAAGGGTCGGACGCTGATGTCCGGACTCTGCGATGCCCATACGCACCTGACTTGGAACAACGGCGACCTGGACGCCATCGCTGCGATGGAGGTCGAGGACCACGTACTGGTATGCGCCGAATCCGCCCGCATCCTCATCGATTCCGGCTACACGATGGCCGTGGGCGCGGCGTCCGCCAAGATGCGCCTGGACGTGGCCACGCGTGACGCCATCAACGCAGGGCAGATCCCGGGACCGAGATACCTGGCTGCGGTGAGGGAGATCTGTTCACCCGCGGGAATGCTGGTTCCGGGCATCTCCACGCAGGTCAGCGGCGTCGAAGAGATGCGCAAAGCGGTGCGCGACGGCATCCGGCTCGGTGCGGACATCATCAAGATCATCCAGAGTGGTGAGTCGATCACCCAACGAGCTTGGGCCACGGACGACTACCTCACGGATGAGGAAGTAGCGGTCGCCGTCGAAGAGGCTGGTCGCCTCGGTCGTCGGGTCGCGACCCACGCGCGCAGCAAGGAAAGCTGCCTAAAGGCTGCCCGCAACGGCGTCGACATCTTCTACCACATGAGCTACGCCGACGAAGAGTGCATCGACCTGATCGCCGAACGCAAAGACGAGGTCTTTGTGGCGCCTGGTCTCCACTGGCTCTACGCATCCCTCTATGAAGCCAGCGAATTTGGGTTCCCGCAGGAGGCCGCTGAGGCGGTGGGATACAAGCTCGAACTAGATGCGGGCATCGAGGGCCTCAAGGAGATGCACAAGCGGGGAATTCGGGTGCTGCCGGGTGGTGACTACGGATTTGCCTGGACCCCACACGGGACCAACGCACGGGACCTCGATCACTTCGTGACGCTCCTTGGCTTCACGCCGATGGAAGCAATCAAGGCAGCCACCGTCCATGGTGGAGCGATCATGCAGGACGAGAAACTTGGGAAGGTGGAGCGCGGCTACACCGCGGACCTTCTCCTCGTCGACGGCGATCCGCTCTCCGACATCACCGTGCTCCAGGACTCCTCGAAGCTCGTCGGAATCATGAAGGGAGGGGCCTTCCACAAGGACCCGGATGTATCCGACCTGCTGGCTCAGATCGGCTGAGTTTGGCCACTGAACAAAGCGAATCTTGCAGAAACAAAAACAAATGGGTGATCTGAGAAAGGGAATCCTGATGCTGAGAAAGTTGACAACGGTTGCTGCGCTGCTTGTAGCCACCTCGTTCCTGTTTGCTGCCTGTGGGAGCGACGAGGAGGAGGCTGCTCCAGCCGCCACGGCTGCTCCAGCCGCCACGGCTGCTCCGGCTGCCACAGCAGCTCCCGCTGAGGATGTGGTCGTCTGTGAGTTGGCGTATTACACGGGTGAGTTCGGGTCGTACGGGCCGTTCCTGACGGCGAGCCTGTCGTTCGCGATCGACAACGTCATCAACGTGGATCCCCCGTTGGGACGGACCTGGGACCTGGTCAGTGAGGACATCGGAACCGTTGGCGAGGGTCAGGCTGCTCGTACGTGCCTGGAGCGCCACGATGCCGATGTCCTGGTCAGCCCGGCTCACGGCTACCGGCCCTACCGGTCGTGGCTCCAGGAGTGGTTGCAGGAGAACGACTCGCCGTTGATGCCGACGGTTCACGGGGGAACGATCCCCGGGAACCTCGGAGGAACCGGTTCGGAGCCGATCTTCCGGGCTCAGGGGCTCGATGAGGCTTTGGGTATGTCGGGTTCGCTGTACGCGGATTCGGTGGGGGCCAAGACGGCAGTGATCTTCGCCACTCAGGTGGAGGGCTTCCAGATCGCCGCGACTGCTGCAAGCTTGGCAGCCGACGTGGTCGGGATCGAAGTCTTGGCGCGCATCGACGTTCCTGCCGAGCAGCCTTCTTACCGGGCTGAAGCCGAGAAGATCGCCGACCTGGCACCGGACGTGGTGATCGTCCAGGCGGGCGGGGTCGAGTCGGCCACCCTGATCAACGAGACGACGGAAGCTGGCGCTTCGCTGCACTGGATAGGTGAGACCGGCTGGGTCATCCCGGAGTTCATGGCAGCCCTGGGGGCCGAAGGCGTCGCGGCGCAGCAAAGCGTCGGCTTTGCCGCCTTTTCCCACAACGACGCCACACCGGCGTGGGACTTCTACGAACCGTTGTGGACCGACACCCCCGGCTACGGGGACACGCACGGCGACGCATCGGACATGTACCACTTCTCCGCCTACGACCTGCTGGTCCACACGGCACTCGCCGTGGAAAAGGCTGGCTCCTACAACGCCAGCGACTGGGCTCCGGCGATGTTCGAGGTCGGAGACGGGCCCGGAACGGTGTGCTACACGTACACCGACTGCCTCGCGTTGATCCGTGCAGGTAAGGACATCGATTACGAGGGCGTCACCGGTCCCGGGTCGTACAGCCCGGGTGGCGTCAACGCCGTCTCCCAGTCCTACACCCCGTACAACGACGACGGTTCCCTTGGTGAAGCCGTCCTCCTCGACATGGACCGCGCCCTGGATATCATCGGCATGATCGCCATCGAAGCCGAGTGCGACGAGAACAACGAATGCGCCTGGGGCGGATAGGGGCCAAGTAGTCAGGACAACTAGAGGGAGGCGGCGGCAGGTCTAACTGCCGTCGCCTCCCTCCGGCTGTTTTGGCCACAAGAAACGCAGTCGAATCTGGCATCGGGCCAAAGGTGCCGTGACCTCGCTGTTCTTGCCGAGTGTTCTGGTGCCCCTGAGGTTCGCTCCGGAGAGGGAGGACCGACCCTAGATGAGTGTCGTGGACACGGAGGCCCTCCTACGGGGAGACTCGAACCGACGGCGGCGGAAGGTGGATAGAAACGTGGGCGGTTACAAGATCCACGAAGGCGGAAAGAACGGATCGGTCGAGATCGTGGAGGGCACGCTCATTCGGACGATCAGTAAGCGGCTCGGCAAGGACGATCGGCAGATGATCCCGTTGAAGGGGATCTCCTCGGTCAATCACGACCGGAAGCGGATGAAGACCGTGACGAGAAGGGCGGCAGCGAAAAAATGGGCCAGGTGATCACCCTCGATTCATTTCGAAAGCCATAGCCGCCCATAGACGGCCAAATTCTCGAACCCGATTTTTGCAGGCTAGTCACGGAGTTTGCCATGTCCGATTACCGCGAGATGTTTCCCCTTGGACCGGACGAAACCGAATACCGCCGGCTTTCAAGCGATCATGTCCGGGTGGAACAGTTTCAGGGCAAGGATGTATTGGTGGTGGAACCGGAAGCGCTGAAGTTACTGTCGGCGCAGGCCTTT
>CAJWER010000316.1 GCA_913030785.1 uncultured Chloroflexota bacterium
GAGGACGTAACGGCAAAGTCCGGCTTGGCCGAAATCGTCGCCGACCACTGGGCGGTGGGCTGTTGCTTCGTCGATCACGACGGCGATGGCGACCTCGATCTTTTCGTGGTCGGTATGGGCGACCTGAACCTGCTCCTCGACAATCGGGGCGATGGAACCTTTCTGGATCGCGCCGCTACCCTAGGCCTCTCACGCAAGGGAGCGAACGTGCAGATGGCTTTCGCCGACTACGATTTGGACGGTGATCTCGACGGTTACTTGGTGACCAATCGCGAAACCCATCTGCCTCCGGCTCCCAAGGGCTTGCGTGTCGAGGTCACATTCCGCAAAGGCATTCCCGTAATCGAGGAGAAGTACCGTGAGCTGTATGACGTCGTCTTCCATCCCACGGATCGCTTGTATGTGACTGAGGCGGGAGAATACGATCACCTTTTTCGAAACGACGGATCTCGATTTAAGGACGTCAGCGACGAGGTGGGGATGCTAGGGACCGACCAAGGCCTGTCTGCTTCTTGGTTTGATTATGACGATGACGGTTTTCCCGACCTTTACGTAGCCAATGACTTTTTCGGTCCTGATCGTCTTTACCACAATAAGAGAAACGGTAGTTTCGAGGAGGTTGCCCGTCATGTGCTACCGCATACTCCTTGGTTTTCCATGGGGACCGATGTCGCCGATCTAAACAATGACGGTCTTTTTGACTTTATGGGTTCCGACATGGCTGGCTCCAATCACTACAAATCTAAAATCGGCATGGGAGATATGGAGAAAAGCAGTTGGTTCCTGACTACCTCACATCCGCCTCAATACATGCGCAACGCCCTTTACCTTAATGCGGGCAGAGGACATTTCCTTGAGGTCGCTCAACTCGCGGGTCTTGCCAGCACCGATTGGACATGGTCTCTCAAATTTGCCGATCTAGACAACGATGGCCGAATCGATCTCTTTGGGACTAATGGAATGACCCACGATCAAACAAATTCCGATCTGGTGGCTCAAGCCGAGTCTTTCGAGATACCAGCTGAAAAGGCCGCCTTCTGGCAAAAGACTCCTCCCAAGCGCGATCGCAATTTTGCTTTTCGCAATCTAGGTGATCTTAGCTTTGCATCGGTCGGCGCGAAATGGGGACTCGACTTCAATGGGGTCAGTTACGGCGCTGCCCTAGCCGATTTTGACGGCGATGGTGATCTCGACCTCGCGGTAGCGTCGCTCGAAGATCCGGTTCGTCTCTATCGCAACGAGTCGAACACCGGTCACCTGATAAAGATTCGTTTAAAAGGTAGGAAGCGAAACAGTCACGGGATTGGCGCCAAGGTCACGATTCAGACGGAGGCCGGTATCCAAGCTCGCTATCTCAACTCTTGCCAAGGTTATGCCTCGGCAAACGATCCGATCATTCACTTTGGGGTTGGGGATGCAACAGTCATCAAACGACTTACGGTTCGCTGGCCTTTGGGCGTCAAGCAAACCTTTGAGAATCTTCCTGCTGATAAGTTTTTCGTTATTTCCGAGCCACCCGAAGGCGAATCTTCTCCATCTTCTCCCGAACCTTTGGCCCTGCTGGTTGCCTCCAACGCGTTGTCCGCCTTCCAACACGAGGAAAATGATTTCGACGACTTTAAGCTTCAACCGCTTCTTCCTCATCGGCTCTCTCGATTTGGTCCTGGAATGGCCTGGGGCGACGTCGATTTCGATGAACGGACCTTGACCGTCGAGCGGACCAGGACCCCGGTCGGCCACGAAGTCATCGAAGGACCACCCAAGACGGCACGCGGCTACCGGACCATGAGCATCAGCGACGGACTCGTGACCTTGCTCCGTAGGTGGAAGGTGACCCAGGGGAGCCTGATGCTTGCTGTCGGCCGTCCACAGCGCCAGGTGCTTACCAACGATCGGTTGACGCCCTGGCATCCAAACAATGTTTCGAGCATGTGGAGAAGCGACGCGGACAGGGCCGTGCGCGAGGGGATCGTGTCGGAACGAATGACGCTTCATGGCGCACGGCGATGGAACCTGACACAACAGGTAAGCCACGGAGTTGATCTGCTCACGGTGTCCAAGCGGGCCGGGCATCACTCCCCAGCCTTCACTCTTGCCGCCTACGGGTACACCGACGATGAGCGTGATCGGGCTGCAGCGACGGTACTCGGCAACGTCCTGGCGACAGCGTTCGGGGCCTGAACCAGTTTTCGTTGGACACTTCTTGGACACTTCCGGCTCATTGAACACCGATAAGTCTCTGAAAATGTCTCCTGAAGTGGTGCGCCCCCTAGGAGCAGAGATCGAGGCCATCACCGCACGCATCTAAGGCGGATGGCCCGGCACGGGCCTTTTTCCTGTGCCAAACAGGTGAGGACCAACCACGGACCTCAGCAACTTCTGGAAAACTGTTGTACGCCCCCGCTCTTTCAACCAAACCGGTGCCGGTTGGCCGCCACCCACCGGTAGGCGACAGCTGCGAGCCATGACACCGGCGGCATACGGATCAACCAGCCGACCAGCGCCCAACCACCGCCAAGAAGCCGCAGAGCGTGCCCGATTGCCTGGTGGCCGCTGAACCGGTCTCTACCTTCAACCCACCACACCGCGGTCTTCGTCTCCTCGGGGGTCAAACCGAGGGCCAGCCGGTCCACCTCGCCGTCTGACGCCATTGGAACGTCCCCCCGGGCCCGCAGCCAATCAGCGCAACGACGGCAGAAACCGCAATCGCCGTCGTAGATAAGCACCACCCAAGTATCGCCTGCCCTCGGGTTACGCCGCTCCCAGCCCCAAGCCCCCCGTTTAGTTGGTGTCGTCGGTGGGCAGCAGGGTAAAGGGGACGATAGTGGCTGGACCCTGGTCGATCCGACAGTGGGCTTCGACAGTCCCGGGCTCTTCAAATGAGGCAGTTCCCATGTCTCAGTGATGTCCCTGTGTCGGCGTTTCTTGCGCCGAAAGGGCTGGGAACCTGATTCTGGTTTTTGTGGTGCGCCCCCTAGAGCGTGCCCATATAGCCAAAACCGAGGACCACAGTCAACTCGGTCGGCACCGCCCATGGTAGTCAACCCAGTGGCGCCGAGTCAGGTCCTGGGGCGCCGCCTAGGGAGGGTCACTCGGGCACCTCGACCCATGAAGCCGCCTCTGGATCCCAGTAGTAGAACGGCCAGGGCGTCGTGCAGGACGTCCTACGGACCGACGCCCAGGTCGGCCAGGAAAAGCGTGCCGATTCCGACGCCGAACATGACCAGGCCCACGAGGATCGCAGCAGCCCGAATGGTGGTCTCCTTCACCGGGTCATTCTGGTACGTGCGCTACAGGACTCGCCCCTCGAAAGAAGACAAGAAAAGGACCCACTTCGTGAAACAACACGAGGGAGTCCGTCCATGTCGAAGAGTATGGAAAACAAAATCGCAGCCATTTGCCTGCGCAGAAGCACCGAAGACGAGCCGAGCGCGGTAACACATTGCTGCAGTGAATGTGCGGACGCATTGATCACCGTCAAGTTTCGGCGTGATCTGGCCTACCTACCAGGTCCCCCG
>CAJWER010000317.1 GCA_913030785.1 uncultured Chloroflexota bacterium
CGATGAGGAGCTGCGTCTCATTTCCAATCTTGAGGGGCTCGCCCTGGAAGTAGCTCATCGGCACGGACATGTGGTTCTCCTGTTACTTGTGAGGGCTATCATCGGCCTGCGGCGAAGTGCCGAACTATATCATAGGAGGCGCTATGGGGCAAGATTCTGGCCAATAGGGCATACCTAGGGTGTAGCTGTCGTGTGGAACCTCTGCTAGAATCAGCGGCGCTGAAACACGGGCAGTGGCCTTGTGGGGCCAAGCCCCTCGGCAAAATCGGCCCTGGGAGTGATGCTGTGGCGGCCAGAAAGGCGTTCGTGATTGGGGACTCTATCAGCGAGGGGTACCGGCTTCAGGCGGCGGAGTCGCTTGGGAGCGTGGGCATCGCCACCGAGTGGTTCTCCGGGGGCAGCAGCGCGCAGCTTCTGGCCGGGCTGCCTGAGTGGATGCCTGGTAAGCAGCCGGACCTGATTCAGTTCAACTGCGGGCTGCACGATGCCCGCTACTTCGAGATTGCCCAGACGTACCAGCAGCCTATCGGTAACTACGAATTATTGCTAGGTGGCATCGTGCGCTGGCTCCAGGCCAACACGGACGCCGAGCTTGTCTGGGCGTCGACCACGCCGGTCATTGAAGCGCGAATCACGCTGGAGTACCGGCGGTCCGCAGAGGATGTCCTCGCATATAATGCCGTCGCCGCAGAGATCATGAGTGGTGCGGGCGTCCCGATACTAGACCTGCATGCGGTGATCGACGGTGAGGGCGCTACCGAAAAAATCTCCGCCGACGGCGTGCACATGACCGATACGGGCTATGCGGCCCTGGCCGAGGCCGTCTCCGCCGGGATTATGGAGCGACTCGCGGTCGGGTAGGTTCTTTTAGACTGGAGATGGATGGTAGACACGCACATGGACATTGAGGCTATCAGGCGTGAGATTCCGGCGGTGCAGGGGCGCAGCTACCTCAACATGAGCTACGGCCCCAAGCCGCGGGCCGTCACCGACGAGGTCATCAGGATGACCCGGCTCATTTCAGAGGCTGGGCCTCTTGCACCGCCTGTAGTGGACGAGATTGACCGCGTCTACGAGGGCGCTCGGGTAGACATGGCGGGACTACTTGGCGCGTCCACGAAGGAGATCGCGCTGACCAGGAACGTCTCCGAGGGCATCAACATGGTCGCGACGGGTATCGACTGGGCGCCTGGAGACGAAGTGATAATTACCGACGAGGAGCACCCGGCGGGGTCGCTGCCCTGGATGAACCTGGCGAAAAGGCGCGGCGTGGTGGTGCGCAAGCTGAAATTGGCCCCCTATGAGACCGAGGGACTGCTGGACCGCCTGGATGAGCTGATTACGGAGCGCACCCGGCTGGTGTGCCTGAGTCACGTGGCCACCAAGACCGGTTATCTAGTGCCGGCTCGCGAGGTATGCGACCTGGCACGAGGCCGCTCGGTGCCGGTGCTCCTGGACGGGGCTCACGCGGTCGGGCTGATCCCGGTCGACGTGAAAGAGATCGGTGCCAATTATTACTCGGGCTGCGGGCACAAGTGGCTGCTCGCGCCGCAGGGCACCGGGTTCCTCTATGTTGACGAGGACTATATCGATAGCCTGGAGCTTGGCTGGATCGGGGCGAATTCCACGGAGACCTGGAACCTGGACACCCTCGAATTTGCACCACTGGACTCCGCGGCCAAATTCGAGTTCGGGACTCGTGACAGGGCTGTATTCGGCGCGTTGTCCGTGGCGATCAGGTCAGCCAAAGAGATTGGGATCGAGAACATAGCCGAAAGGAGCTGGAAGCTCACGAAGCGGCTCAGGGACGGCGCGAGCAAGATACCCGGACTACGGGCCGAGTCTAGCCCGGACCCCCGCCGCTCCACCGCGATCTCACGCTTCGATACATCGGCGTTTGAACGTCCGGACCTGATGGACTGGTTTTGGGACGAGCACAGGATTATCGTCGCCGCCAGAGATGCCTGGATGAGGATATCGACCCCGTACTTCGTGCTTGAAGAGGAGATCGACCGGTTCGTCAGCGCCCTGGGTGAACTCCAGCCCTGAACCGAGCCGTTCGAACCTACTGGCCCAGGGCCTTGGCGAGCGCTCCGCCCTGGTCTTTGCAGAAGTCGGCGACCATCAACACGTCGACGCCTATGCAAAAATCCTTGACGCCCATTTCGATGTATGGCGCCGCTTTCTCCCAGCGGAGGATTTCGACCCTGGGCCGCACCCCCATCTTGATCGCCGTCTTGATGGTGTGCATCTCGGCATTCACCACGTCTGGATGGTCGTAGTTTCCGGGCATGCCTATGCTCATGGAGTAGTCCCCGGCCCCGAACTGGACCATGTCGAGTCCGGGTAGTTCCAGAATCTCCTCCAGGTTGTCGACGGCGCCCTTCTTCTCGATCATCAGGGCGACGACGCTCTTCTCCACGTCGTCCACGTACTCTTGCATGCTCTTGTGGACGTAGCCGACGTCCCTTCTCATACCCGCCCCTACGAGGCCCTGGCCCTCGGGCGTGTCCGGCTGTCCGGAGGCGATTGCGTGTTTTGCGTCCTCCACGGATCGGACATCGGCGAAAAGCAGGTTCTGTATACCGGAGCCGAGGGCGCGCACCGCCAGGTAGGTGCGAGGCTCCTGGTCCAGCTTCATCAAGGATGACATGTCGTCGAACAGGTCGACCGCCCGGCCGAAGTTTTCGAGGGTCAGCAGGTCATGGGGCGCATACGTCCCGCTGAACTCGATGTAGTCCATCGAGCCGGTCTGGCCGATGACCTCCACCATGCCGGGCCAGATTCCGAAGACGTGGGTACCGATGGTCGGTTTGCCCGCATCGAGAAGCTCACGAAGCACGTTCCTGGATTTCACCGCTTGTTCCTCCTGTTGCGACATGGGACTGTGCCGTCGGCAGGCCCTCTCTCCGCCACCTGAAACACACTACTGTGGCCGGCTGAGGGCTACCTTTCGGATGGCCTGGATGATGTCTGAGACGTCCTCCTCGGTGAGGGTCGGCACCATGGCGAAGTTGATGCCCCTGCTCATCAGCTCCTCTCCCACGGGCAGGAACACCTGCCTGTAGTCGACGGGCCGGTCGCGTCCCGCGTCCAAGGGGAAGCGGCTCTTGCCGTATAGCTGTGGTTCCGCCAGGAACGGGTTCCGGTACAGGGGGCCGTGCTCCGGCGTGCCCAGGTACGGCCCGCCCAACGGGACACCCTCGGCCGTCACCGCCTCAGAAAATTCCGGGGCCGTGAAGCCGAGCCCGTCGGGGTCAATGGTGAAGCCGAGGTTCCAGTACGTGTTTCGGTCGCCCTGCCGAACTCTTTGGGGCACGATCCCGGCGATATCGGACAGGCCGTCGATGATGTTGCGGGCGTCGCGAATCTTGTTCTCAATGTAGCCGTCGACCTTCTTCATCTGGGACAGGAGGAGGGCCGCGATGATGTCATTGATCTTGTAGTTCGGCGCCAGGAAGTAGTTGGCGTAGGGACGTCCTTCCAAGGGACCGTTGTCTCTGGGCAACG
>CAJWER010000318.1 GCA_913030785.1 uncultured Chloroflexota bacterium
CGCCGTATACTTCCCCGACCCCCTCGACGCCGTCGTCGGTAGTTAGCTTCAGGAACACAAAGTATGCCCCGCCATTGTGCGGAGGTGGGTTCGCTACCACATAGGTCTTTACATCAGCAATCTTCATCGTCAAGAACTCCTTGGAGGAGGTGCTAGCTCTCGCGACACAGCGAGACCTAGGGGGAGCAGTACCGCAGGTCCACCGGAACCGCGTCCATTACCGTCTGGCCGTCTATTCGCCTGTGGATGATGTTCTTGAGCCAGCCTTCGTTGTCGGCATCCGGGTAGTCGGCCCGAAAGAACGCCCCCCGGCTATCTTTCCGCTCGATGGCGCCCATCAGCATCAGCTCGGCACACAGCAGGAGGTTCGGCACCTCCAGGACTTTTGTCCACGCGAATCCGTCAACAGAAACTGCTTCCGCCTGAGGACCGGTGGTCCTTTGGTGCTCGGCGTGCGCTAATTTGCGAATGCGATCGAGTCCGCTAGTGAGGCCGTATTCGTCCTTGATGACCCAAGCGTACTTGGTCATCGTGGCTGAAATCCCGGACCTGAGCACTTCGAGCCCCTCGTCATCCAGTCCACCGACCACACCGGCAGCCCTATCGAAGCTGGCCCGAATGGCGGTGTCATCTAGTTGCACCTCGCCGATGTCTTTCGCCCCTTGAGCAGCGAACATCCCGGCCCGTCTTCCAAATACTAGCGTTATCATCACCGTGAACCCCTCGGGCCTTGCATGGCCATACAGACCACCTACGACGCCTCCGGCGGCATATAGGCCCGGAATACTTGCCTCACACTGAGCGTTGATCTTGATCCCTCCCGTCGTGGTATGGGCAAGGGGGCCGCTCTCAAAACGCCCCCCGTTTAAATCGACGCTCTCTCCCCGAAAGCCCGGATATAGACTGCCGTCCTCGCGCAGATTGGTCTCGTACCTGAGTGGGAACGGCATTTTCTTCGTGTCAGCGTTCTCGAGACCAGTCGGGTCGATGAATATCGTGCCTCGCTCGGTGGCACGCCCCTCCCTGATTTCAGTACCAATTGCGAATACCACATCCTCTTTCGTCTTCGCCTCAAGTCCCGTGACCCCGTAGTGCTCCAAGAACTGCTCACCAAGAACATTGACCGGTGCCGACCCCGGGGGTATCCCCGTCCAGGAGGGGATGAACTGCGTGTTCTCCATGTCGATAAGTTCAACCCCGGCCCGGAAAGCCGCGGCCTGCCCGTCCCCTGTTTCCTCCAGTGAGGTCGAAGCGCGCGAGTAGACGTGGCTGTAAGTCCCGGTGGCCAGGATAGTGGCCCCGGCCTTGAAGGCGATGAACTTGCTGGCTCTGCAGTCGATGGCCGTCGCCCCAACAATTCGGCCGTCGTTGCTCAGCAGGTCCACGAGAGCCACGTCGTTCATAACGCGAATGCCTCGTGAGTCCATCTGGGCCATCAGTGCATCCATCATGGCTATGCCTGGGAGGTACCCGTCGGCCTGCGGATCGGGGCCATTGGGCTTGAGGGTTAGGTTCCTGGGATAGGTGTGCGCCGCTGCATGGGTGATGGCGATGGAACCATCCTCATTCCTCTCGAAATCCACACCCCACTCTGCCAGCTCTTCGATTCTGGCGGCGGACTCCTCCGTTAGAATCTTGACCAGTTCCTGGTTTCCAAGGAACCCACCGTGGGCCAGCAGATCTTTCATCGCCGACTCGGGCGTGTCGTTCTCGTCGCCCCAGGGGCCGACGGCTGCGTTGGTCCCGACGTATCGCGAGCAGCCGCTGTGACCGAACGTGCCCTTCAGTATCACAAGCACATCGGCGCCGGCATCATGAGCCTCAATTGCGGCCCTGCAAGCAGCGCCGCCGCCTCCAACAATCAGCACGTCGGTCTCGATTACGTTGACTCGGTCCATCAGCGCTCCTCTCTTCCTCATCAAGCCGCCTTTTTACCCTGTTTCAGTACCTCGCAAGCCCCGTATCCCACCGGTTTTGAGCTGTACACTTCCGAGGTTCCGTGCCCATCGCACCGCGAGAGAGGTACCCCTGGACAGGCAGAATGTATACTACATGTGCCCAGGAGCATCAAGCCACCCGTGTCGAGGCTGAACCTGGCTTGGAGCCCCAGGCTGGATACTGGCAACCAACGTGAACACCGCTACGAGGAGGGACCGAGAGTGGTAACTGCAGAGTCCGCCCGCAAGGTATACGACGACGCGATTGTAATCGACGGCCTGAACGTCAGCCTGTGGAGCAGTCCCAACGTCTACCCTAGCCTGTCAGCAGGGGGCGTTACTGCGATCAACGCCACGATGGCGATTTGGGAGGGCTTCCAGGAGACACTGGACCGACTCGCAGGATGGTCAGGTCGCTTCCGAGAGCACGCCGGTACCCTGTCCCAGGGCAGGACTGCAGACGACATCTTGAAGGCGAAGGCAGATGGCAAGACAGCTGTCTTCCTCGGATGGCAGAACGCCTCTCCTATCGAGAACGACCTGGACCGGCTCCTGCTTTTTTATGACCTCGGGGTCAGGGTCATCCAGGTTACCTACAATGAGCGCAACCTGCTCGGTAACGGGTGCTATGAACGTGTCGACGACGGGCTGAGCAACTTCGGACTCGACGCCGTGAAGATCATGAATGAGCTTGGAATACTCGTCGACCTGTCCCACGTCGGAGACCGTACCACGATGGAGACCATTGAGGCCTCGGACAAGCCCGTGGCGTTCACCCACTGCAACGCACGCTCTTTCGTGGACCATGTGCGCAACAAGCCCGACGACGCTTTGAAGGCACTGGTCGAAAAGGGCGGCGTCGTGGGCGCGAATGCATGGCCATCGTTCCTACTCAAGGGTTACGAATCGGAATTGGCCGACTACGTAGACGCGATCGAGGACCTGATAGAGCGCGTCGGCATAGACCACGTTGGCATCGGAACTGATTTCTGCCAGGACCAGCCATATTCGTTCTTCCAGTATCTATTCGCCCAGCAAGGGACTAAAATACGTCCGATACCGCTGCCGATACCTGACCCACATTACCATCCCCACGGTTTCGAGGGGCCGGACCAGATGCCGGACCTTGCAAGAGAACTGATGGGCCGCGGCTACTCGAAGGACGACACTTCCAAGATACTGGGCGGCAACTTTCTGAGGTTGTTCCGCGAAGTCATGGGATAGGGAACGTCTGGGGAGTCGAATAGGACACGCACCTCCGGAGGAAAAACAAGATGACCAGTCCGCAGCCACTAGACATCGCCTCCAACCGCCAACTCTTCGTCGACGATTTCTGGATCGACGGCTCGAGCAACGTGAGCCGAGTCCTCCACAGCCCTGACCGGCGAGAGCCGGTGATCGAGAAGGAGTATCCGTGGGAGGAGGGACACGTCGGAGGTATCACCACGGCTTTCGATGGCGAGAAGTACCGCATGTGGTACAAGTGCGAAGATGCCCGTGTCATAGGGGTCGCCGGGGTCAACTTCCACCGAAAAGCGTATGCCGAGAGCGAGGACGGCATCAACTTCGATAG
>CAJWER010000319.1 GCA_913030785.1 uncultured Chloroflexota bacterium
GATCAAGGGCGAGTTTGGATTCACTCTGGTCGGACCCGGCGAGTCCTCGGAGGGCGGCGAGAATTATTTCACACGGCTGGAGAGCACTGCCTACGCCACCTAGACAGCGTCGGGCGGCCTAGTACCGCCGCACCTCTGCTTTCCGACCCCACCCACCACGCCGATTTGTGAGGCCTTTCCGCTTGTGTTCGATCGAGGCTTGATCGCGACCGTGCACAGGCCTTGGCCGCAGGTTTCGCCTAAAAGGAGTCTCCGCCATATGATTAGCCGAGAGGAAGTCCGTAAGGCTCTCACAGGGCCTGTCGCCTCGTTAAGCACCCCGTTTACGTACGACGGTGACGTCGACTACGCGGGCCTACGAAAGCTAGTCGACGGGAACCTGGCAGGCGGAAGCAATTCGGCGTTGCTGACCTACGGCGACAGCTTATTCACACTCCTGTCCGACGATGAGATATCTGCGGTGATCAGGATCGTCGCCGACCAAACAGGGAAACGAGGGCTGACGGTTGCGGTCGACGGCGGATGGTGGTCGGGCAAAACCGTCGAATTTGCGCGCTACTGTCGAGAGGTCGGTGCTGATGTGCTAATGGTCAAGCCACCCATCTGGGGTAGCTCAGTCATCGTAGACACCCTTGTCGCTCACTATCAAGAGATTGCAGACGAGATGCCGATCATGCTGGTGACCAAAATCTGGGCCGCCAACCCGTCCCAGGGGCTCAAGACCATTGATGTGGTGCTGGACAAGGTCGATGGAGTAGTGGCAATCAAGGACGATATCCAAGGACAATTTGTACGTCAGATGACCGCCATTGTGAGTGATGAGCGGGCGGTGTTTGCCGACGGCCAGAAACAGAATCATCTGGACATAGCCCACTACGGGGCGGTCGGCTACATGTCTACATTCGTCTCATTCCATGTTTCGGTCACGCATCACTACTGGGACGCGGTGGAGCGAAGCGACTGGACAGCGGCGGCGAAGGTGATTGAAGAGCGCGACTGGCCATTCTTGGAGTATATCAGTGGGCTGACGGGTGGTTTTGATGCGGGGATGCACGGTCTACTCGAACTTACCGGAATCGCTGGCCGTTGGCGTCGGAAGCCTTTCTACAGCCTGAACCACCAGGAACTGGAGGGCTTCAAGGCCTTTTGCCAATTTCACGGCTGGCTATAGTGTCTAGGAGCTAGACGACAACGAGCCCATCCAGGTGCCTGGATGGGCTCGTTGCTATCTGGGGAACGCCCAGTCTGCTATTGCTTTGCTACGACGATCGCGTGCAGGTCATTGTCATCAATATTCGAGACCGTGTGGGTCCACTCCTCGTGCCACATCAAGTGACCGACGGAAATGTCCGCCTCCATCGAGTTGCCTTTCGGCAGTGAGATCTTCACCTTGCTGCCTGTGATGTAGTAGACCGTTTCATCTCGATGGGAGTGTTGATTGTAGGTCTGACCAGCCTTCAAACTCATCTCGATCACACGTACCGCCTCGTTCTCGAAAAGCAGCTTGTGGACATCCGGGGTCGCCTCTACCGCGTCGATGTATCCCATGTCTCTTCCTCAGGGGCGCCTCTCCGGTCGCCATGTTTGAATTACGATCCGTCCACTATGATTCCACAGCCGCGCTGTCGGTGTGCGTTGCTATCGGTTAGCCCACCACACCGGGCACTCCGCACTGGATCATCATTGCACGAACCTGCTCACGGAACCCGTCCCGAATGTCCCTCGTCGGCGGCCTCGCGCGGCTGGATCCCAGCCCAATCATCTCAAGACATAGTTTGTCGAGATGACCGTCCCCGGTCGTGTACTTTTCTACCTCTTCCCATACCTCGTAGAAGGGCATGACAACCCGTATCAACTCTTTTTCGGCTTCGACGTACTGTCCGGACTCCAGAAGCTCCCATTGGCGTACGCCCCACTGGGGCCAGTAGTTGGTGGGATGTAGCTCGATACCTCGAGCGCCGATCATGTGACTGGTGACGTAGCTAAGCTGGTTGTCGATGACACTAAATCGCTCGGCGAAGCGGACGACTGCTCTCTCGAACGCCATGAATCCCGCTCCGGTAGACCACTTCAACCCGACCACATTCTCAAGCTCAGCAAGTCGCTCAACCATGTCAAGCGATACGTTGCTGCTCGTCCAGTGAGTGTTGTAAACGATTATGCCTACGTCGGCAGCTTCTGCCGCGGCTACCACGTATTCGTGGAAATCACCCTCCGTGGATGCAAAATAGTAGGGTGGCGATACCTGAATGTAATCAGCGCCGACACGCTCGGCTGCCTTGGCGATCGCGACCAATTCACGCGTGTTGGTGGTTTGCGCTCCCATGATCACGGGCACCCTACCCTGCGCCGCATCCACGACCGTCTCAGCCACCGCCACTCGCTCGTCGAAGCTCATGGTGGAGAAGTCGCCCGCGGCGCCGCCCGCCAAGATCACACCGTTTCCGGTCTTCAGCCCACCGTCTATCAGGAAATTGACGTGCTTTTGCATGGCCGGAAGGTCCAATTCCAAGTCACCATCACGGAACATCGTAGGTACCGTTACGTAGCAACCGCACAAGCGCTCCACTCTCGTCGCTCTGTCCATTCGGTTTTCTCCTTGCTGGGTACTTGAAATCCAAGGTGTTAGGGACGGCACTTCTCTCTAGGGCGGTGAGGCGGCGTAAATCCTCACTTCACATATTCTGGCGTGATCAATGCCGTTTGTCTCGGCTACGGTGATTCGTACAGCATCCACCTCCGCAACCTCTTTCAGCGTGTGGCGATTGAGGCGTTGGTAGTTGCCGGCGACTCTCGCCAACTCCCAGCGCTCGCCTCCCCGGATGCCCTCTACGACGTAGTCCCGCACTGTTTCGGGTTGCGGCCGCCCCCAGTCCATCAGGGCGACGTAGTCGTCGCTGTGGCTGAGGGTAAGCACACGATGCATTCCAGTGTCGAATACGAGCTGAATTTCACCGATCTTTACCGGTTTGGGCCAACGGAACTCAATGGAGGCAGGCAGCCCCTCACCAGAACCGGACATCCAGCGATTTGTTCCCGGGAGTGAGCGACCGGGAGGTGCGCCTCCTTTACCATCGGCTGCGCGAGTCTGCCCGGACACGACATTTAACGCAGCGCCATCAGGCTGCTCGCTCGACGTACTGATTTGTGCGAGAGGCGCAATTTCCGCTCGATCCTCGTTGGAGACGCCGACAAGGTACGCGTCGTCTCTGAGGAGCTGCTGCTGGATCGCCTGGACCGCCTGCTTGTTCTCTGAAAGCTCACTAGGATTAATTCCATTGGCCACCGCATACGCGGCCGCGGTACCGACGCCCTGCCCCACTACCGCGCATGTCGCCATGACCCGAGTTGAGGCGAACGCCACATGGGTTGCCGAGATATTCCGGCCTGCGAACATCAAGTTGCGCGGCGTTTGAGCGACACACGATCTGAGAGGAATCGAGTAGAGGTATTTCAGACCTGTGGGGGTGGCAGGCGGCAGGTCCGGGGAATCGATGCC
>CAJWER010000320.1 GCA_913030785.1 uncultured Chloroflexota bacterium
AGAAATAGAAGTTTTCTGAGGGACACCCTCAGGCTCCCGGCAGAGGGGCTGTGCCCCTCTGCACACCCCAGAGAGAAGCTATCATCATCGTATCTGAAGTTCTGCACACTTGGAAGCGCCAGCCAGCCCCCGATCTAGGGGTGTGCTTTTTTTTGAATCACCTCCCGGGTTGGAAGGTCGTTCCGGAATCAACGCAAAGAGGTGCCTCTGCACACCCCATATTGATACGCTCGCCGGTGGCGGCTACTCCCAGAGGTCGGTGCTGAGGTACTTTAGGCCGGAGTCGCAGATTAGAATCGCTATTGACATTCCCTTGCATGGGCCGTCTAGGAGTTGGAGCGCTGCGGCGACGTTGGCACCCGATGAGAAGCCGGCGAATATGCCCTCCTCGCGGGCTAGTCGGCGAGCGTTGGCGATGGCGTCATCGTCGGTCACTTGGAGGTAGCCGTCGACCATGTGCGGCTCTATGTAGCTCAGATCTGAAAGTGAGTAGCCGCCGCCCTGAATTCGGTGGTTTGGGTCCGTTATGGGTTGGCCAGCCAGCACGGCGGATCCTACGGGCTCCACGATGTAGCACTGAATGTTGGGGTTGTGACCCTTGAAGGCGGCTGCACAGCCGGCGAAGCTGCCGCCGGAGCCAACGAAGTCGCAAAATGCGTCGACGGCACCATTGGACTGGGCCAGGAACTCCGGTCCCGTGTTCTCATAGTGGGCTCTGAAGTTCCCTTTCAGCAGGAACTGGTCGGCCCTGAACGCGCCCCTATCTTCGACGAGGCGTATGGTTTCTGCCTCGATCAACTCAAGATCTGCTCCCGAGACCTGGCCGGGGATTGCGCCCTCCGCCTGATCTACGATCACCACCTCTGCGCCAAGGGCGCGCATCATTCGTGCTCGCTCCATCGAGTTGCCCCTGGACATGACAGCGACGAATGGGTAGCCCTTTATTCCGCAGACGATGGACAGGCCGGTACCGGTGTTGCCGCTGGTGAGCTCGACGACGGTCTGGCCTGGGGACAGGGTTCCATCGGCTTCCGCGTCTTCGATGATCTGGCGAGCGATGCGGTCCTTTTTCGAGAAGCCGGGGTTGAGGTGATCCAGCTTTGCGAGGATGCGACCGTCGACGTTTCGAGTGATGCGAGACATCTCCACCAGTGGGGTTCCGCCGATGGCCTCGACGGCGGATGGGAGCAATGTGCTTCGTTGGTTCATCGTTTGTACCTCTCTCGAAAATGAGGGCCTATTGTGGCGACCCAACTCGTATCACCCTGAGCGGACGCGAATGGTCTGGGGATCTGGGGTTGGCTCGAGGGCAGTGTGTGTGGCGCCTACCCCAGATACTTAGTCGGGGACCTCCTCAGCATGACTGAGAGCTGAAGCGCACCACGATTCGCCTGTGGCGCCGAAATGAGATCCTGTTTTTAAGACAGCGCACAAATACTAGAGCACTAGTCTAATTTCAGGCCGAGGATACCAAACATCTTGCCGGGTTCAAACAACGTTGCTACACTCTGCCCGCGCCGTCGGCCCGCGTGCCCACCTAAATGGGCGTAGAGGCCTGAAAGGATTTTTCAGTATGCCAAAGTACGTTTTTACCGAGGATGAGTGGATGACATGGTCCGGGGACTACGTGACACACACCCTGAAGGCCGTTGATGGGAGCAGCTATGGGCATATCCAGGGCAGACCCATGGATTCGCCGCTGCCAGGGGCTTCCGACTACGACCGGCTCCTGGGCGTCAACACGTTCGCCCCGGGTGGTGAGTACCAGGCTCATGAACATCAGACCCCGATGTATTACTACGTGATCAAGGGCCGCGGCATCATGCGTGTAGGCGATGAGGAACGAGTTGTGGGCAAGGGCGCATGGATATATACGCCAGTGGGTCTGAAGCACTACACGAAGAATACGGGTGACGACGAGGATTTTGCGTACATCTTTTTCGGCGGCAACCCTCATCGCGACGATCAGGGGATTCACGAGCCGATTGACGAGTAGGGTCGGGCCAGTCACTTCGGACAATGCGCCGAAGCCATACCGAGATGGCTCGAAAGGTTTACTCAACAATGCCAAAGTACGTTTTTACCGAGGATGAGTGGATGACGTGGTCTGCGGGGTACGAGACCCACACTCTCAAGGCCGTGGACGGGAGCAGCTACCAGTATGTGAAGGGCAGGGCGATGGATGCGCCGCTTCCGGGCGCGGGCGACTACGACAGGCTCATTGGGGTGAACACGTTCGGCCCAGGTGGCGAGTACCAGGCCCACGAGCACCAGACCCCGATGTACTACTACGTCATCAAGGGTCGCGGAATTATGCGCGTGGGCGATGAGGAACGGGTGGTTGGCCGAGGCGCCTGGATTTACACGCCCGTGGGTTTGAAGCACTACACAAAGAACACGGGCGACGAGGATTTTGCGTACATTCTGTTTGGCGGCAACCCGCTGAGAGATGACGAGGGGATCCACGAGCGGTTCCCCGAGTAGGCCTTGTCGCGCAGATGACAAGTTCTTAACCACCGAGTCACTAGGAACGAATCCAGAAGGAACCTGAAAAACATGCCAAAGTACGTGTTTACCGAGGACGAGTGGATGACCTGGTCCGGGGAATACTCGAACCACACCCTCAAGGCTGTGGACGGCAGCACTTATAAATATGTTAAAGGCAGGCCGATGGACGCGCCGCTGCCGGGCACGGGCGACTACGACCGGGCGCTGGGCGTCGATACGTTCGGCCCGGGCGGCGAGTACGAGGCCCACGAGCACCAGACACCGATGTATTACTACGTCATCAAGGGTCGCGGAATCATGCGAGTGGGTGATGAGGAACGGGTCGTTGAGCGTGGCGCGTGGATATACACGCCTCCAGGGTTGAAGCACTACACGAAAAACACGGGTGACGAGGATCTCGCATACATCGGATTCGGCGGCAACCCGCATCGTGACGACCAGGGGATCCACGAGCCTATTGCCGAGTAGGCTGTTGTTTTGTTGATCGGGCCTTTTGACACAGGGTGAGGTATTAATGCACATCGGTCTTGGGACCATACTGACATCGTACTCAGTCGATATCGCGGATCTTGCGCCGCGGGCCGAGGAGATGGGCTTCGACTCTATCTGGACGGGAGAGCAGCCGGTGTTGCCGGTGGAGACGGAAATCGACATCCCGCGACTATGGGGCGATATTCCCGATCCGCTGATCCAACTCGCGCGAGCCTCCGCGGTCACGAAGACGTTGTTGCTTGGGACGGCGGTGTGCGTGGTCACGGAGCGTCACCCGCTCACCTTTGCCAAGGAAGTGGCTTCCCTCGACATGTATAGCGGCGGCAGGGTTCTGCTGGGCATCGGCACGGGCTCGCACAGAGAGGAGGCGGCGATTTTCGGCGCCGACTTTCCGCACCGTTGGACCCAGGCACGTGAGGCGGTGGGCGTGATGAAGGAGCTCTGGACCAAAGAGGTGAGCGAGTGGCACGGCAAGTACTACGACTTCCCGCCG
>CAJWER010000321.1 GCA_913030785.1 uncultured Chloroflexota bacterium
ACTAGTTATCTCTTCTTTAAAGCTGAGCTCTGGATGTTTATGAAGATGATGTCTCGGAGGACAACCCCAGGTTATTTTCCCCGGCGGGGACGGCTGGCTTTACAGCTTCGTGCCGGAGACTGGCGAGCTGATCTGGAAGTTCGACCTGAACCCCAAAGACTCAGTCTGGGCCCTAGGCAGTCGAGGTACCCGAAATAATGTCCTCGCAACACCTGTAATCTATCAAGACAAAGTGTTCGTTGGCGTTGGCCAAGACCCCGAACACGGTGAAGCTCCTGGAAATTTTTGGGCAATCGACGCCACCGGGAGCGGTGACGTCACCACGACGCACTCTGTCTGGCACATCGGAGGCGATCAGATCGGTCGCACAATGTCGACAGTCGCGATCTCGGACGGAATTATTTACATTGCTGATCTGTCTGGGTTCTTATACGCCCACGATCTTCAGACGGGTGAGCGACTCTGGACGTACGATGCCTTCGCAGCAATCTGGGGCTCACCATTCGTCGCCGACGGCAAGGTTTACATAGGAGACGAAGACGGTGATGTAGCTATATTGCGCCACGGCCGCGAGCTTGAGGAACTAGGGGAGTACCACATGGGGGCAGCCGTCTACACGACACCAGTGGCCCAGAACGGTGTGCTGTACATACTTACCCGGAACCGCTTGTACGCTCTTGAATCAGGCGGAACTCCCTAACGGGTAACCCCAGAAATAAGTGGCAACGTCTTTGCTACCCCGCTAAGCCTCTACGTACTATAAGGGGATCGCCTCATCAATAAGCATGATCGGGATATCGTCCCGAACCGGGTACAGGAATTTACCGTCCTCGCGAATAAGGCCTTCCGCGACCTCTTCACTAACCACATCGCCAGCTCGGTTCTCCACCTCACCCGCACGGATTCGCCCATTGAGCGCATCGATCTCAGATTGCCCGGCAAGATGAACGGGCGTCTTGTCTGCGGGACAGGCGAGAATCTCTAGAAGTTCCGCGGCTATCATACGTATCTCCTTGTGCGCTGCTGATGCTAGCACGTTAGGATTATGCGTCGCGAAGCCGTAAAAAGCCTGATCCAATCCCTACTCGGTGCATCCTGTGCCTCTTTGCGGAGTATATAAATGTCGACAGCAGACTCAATGATCGAGAGCGACCTTGACCTAAACGTCACTGCGGCTCGTGAACAACTCGACTGTCACGTACGCGACATAATCAAGTGGCACTTCGCCCCCGAAACTGGGTGTCCTTTCTGGCTTGAGTGGGCGGAGAAAGCCAACTTTGACCCGCGTAGTGATGTCCAAGGCTTTGATGATCTGGCTAAGTTTGGTTTTTTTGACGACGAATGGATGCGTGGCGGGCCCGTAGAACGCTGGGTACCAAAAGGGCTCGCTGGACAACCCGTATACGTGTTCGAGACAGGCGGCACGACAGGCATCCCAAAGAGCCGGGTAGCAATCAACGACTTTCGCACCGACTACGAACAATTCTCCAAAACGCTTCCGGACGAATACTTCCCGCAGGGGTCAAACTGGCTCATGCTTGGGCCTAGCGGGCCCCGCCGCCTACGGCTAGCCGTTGAGCATCTGGCACAGTTTCGGGGAGGTATTTGTTTTTGCGTCGACCTAGATCCCCGCTGGGTTATCAAACTAATCAAAAAGGGCTGGAACGATCATCTCAAGGCATACCAGGAGCATGTCATAGATCAGGCAATGACGATCCTTTCGGCGGGCCATGACATCAAGTGCATGTTCACCACACCGAAGCTTCTCGAGGCTCTCGCCCTTCGGCTCGAGCAAGAAGGGTCGAGCATCGGAGAGGCCGGCATCACAGGCATCTTCTCCGGTGGCACAGAGTTCACACCTCAATGGAACCGCTTCGCCAAAGAAGAGCTACTCGAAGGTGTGTACATGACACCCACCTACGGCAACACCCTGATGGGACTCGCTGCCAGCTCGCCGAGCGGACCGGAAAACAGTTACAAGATCACCTATTACGCGCCACAACCGCACGCCGCCATTCAAGTAGTAGACCCAGACGACCTCGACCAAGTAGTGAACTATGGGGAAACCGGTCGCGTTGTTTTGACAACACTGACCAAGGAATTCTTCTTGCCGCGCTTCCCTGAGCGCGATGAAGGGGAGCGTGAGCCTCCTTATGAGGCCTTCCCTTGGGATGGTGTCAGTGGCCTTCGACCTTTCAGCCGCTTCGCGAAAACAACCACGGTGGGTGTTTATTAGAATCCAGCAGGTCTGCTAGCGGCCTTCCCAATCTGGGTTCACCATCGGCATAGAAGCATCAACGCTGACACGCCAGCGGGCAAGCATGTCACGAAGACGAGCAGTCTCACTCGAATCACGCTTTGCGATGTCATTGGTCTCGCCAGGGTCAGTTTTCAGGTCATAAAGCTCCGTTCGCCCGTCCTCAAACCACTCCACGAGTTTCAAGTCCCCGAGCCTTACGGCACCCGAGGGCCGATTTCCCGACCCGTGATAGTGCGGAAAATGCCAAAAGAGAGCCTCTCGCTCTAACGCGTCACCACCCCGCAACAACGGCACCAGGCTAAGGCCATCTAAGTGCTGATCAGGGCGCGGGGGGAGCCCAGCGATCGCGAGCAACGTCGGATACAGATCCATGCTAGTAGCCGGGACATCGCTGATTGATGGAGCGCCGCCAATGCCAGTCACGCCGGGCCACGCAATGATCAGCGGCCCCCGGATACCGCCTTCATAAAGCCAGCCTTTACCAGCCCGCAACGGGAAGGTCGACGTCGGTATATTGGTGCGCCCAGGAGGCAACGTGCTGAGGCCGCCGTTATCGGAGACAAGAATCACCGCCGTTTCCTCGGCAATTCCCAGTTCATCTAGGGCATCGAGTACGCGGCCAACACTGTCGTCGGTGCTCTCAATCATGCCAGCGTACACTGCGTGATCCTGCCGGGTCTTACTAATTGCCAACGTGCCCTCGGAAACAAACGCCTCGGGATTTGGTGGCAATGCGGAAGCCTTGGTCTCATACTTCGCAGACAGATTTTCCTTCGCCTCCAATGGAGTGTGCACCGAGTAGTGGGACAAAACGAGAATGAATGGTCCGGTCGCATGATCGCGCAAGAACGCGATCGCTTCATCGGTTAGACGGTCGGTGAGGTACTCCCCATCGATTCCATCACCAAGACCCGGAACGTCCCAAATCGAAGGGGTATCACGGTGATAGGGATAGAAATAGGTCGCTGGTTGCCCGGCATCGTTGACAGCCACTGTGATGTCGAATCCCTGCGCATCAGGCAGGTAATCTCCGTCCCCAAGGTGCCATTTGCCCATGTAGGCGGTCGTGTATCCAGCTTCCTTGAAAGCCTCGCCCGGCGTCACTTCGTCTAGAGAGAGCTGATGCGAGTAATCACCCTGCAGCAACATACCGGCTTGCTGGCCACCAATCCAGTTTGTGATATTGACCCGTGCTGGATGCTTGCCAGTCATGAAGCTGGCGCGCGTC
>CAJWER010000322.1 GCA_913030785.1 uncultured Chloroflexota bacterium
AGACAAGCGGACGGCTAGCTGACCCGCGAAACTTCACCGTCGGGCGCAATTCGTTGCACACGCTCTGAGCCGGTGTATGCGACCGCTTTATGGGAGGCCGTAATGCGCTGCCCTGCCTCCAACGTCAGGGCCGTGCCGTTCTCGACGGCCTGGACGAGTCCCATGTTGTCCCAACTGGTGAATGGCTCAAGACCGACATTGTAGGTTCTGCCGTACCACGGATATCCGCTGCCGCCGAAGGACTGCCAGTACCACAGGTACTTGTATAGATCTTTCGGAAATGACACGCCGAAGCCTACCCCGAGCTTCTGGTTGGTAACGGCGTACCAGCCTTCGGGCATGTCGGTCACATATGACATGTCGTAGATATGTGAGTCCCGCGGCGGCAGGCGACTCATGTCGATCGGGTTGCCATTCAAGTCCTCGCCCCAGGGCCATTCACCGGTTACTCCAGGTTTGAGCCTGTTATCTGGGTGGAACTCGACCGGATGACTGAGCAGTGTGCCACCAGGCAGGTCAATGACGCAGTCGCTATTCAGGAACGGCTCTCCAATCGCGATGTGCTGTCCCCAGATGGCATGCTGGGTCTCGCGCCCTTCGTTCACCAGCGTTTCGTCGGTATGGAGTACAGACGACCCGGCGATCAGCGTGTGGGTTTTCTCGTAGTAGAAGGGCGTACGCGCGGTTCGAACACTACATCGTATCGAGACGCGCTCTGGCGTATCTTCGACTATCACAGCGTCCCACGGCACGGTGTTTACCTCGGCATGCAGCCCCAACTCGACACCGCCATGAGTGGAAGGGAAGCCACCGCCCGGCAGTACCGTTTGCCAGCCCCCTTCGTACTGGTCGAGCCACATCTCAGTGGCTCCCCCGCTAGTCTGCACGAACTTGGAGGGGTCCCGTACGCCCCACGGGGAGCGCCACAAAAAGTCGACGTCGGACGGCTTGTGGACGAACTGGTAGATGTCGGCGCCCTTGTCGATGAGGATCACGATCCTCAGCCACTCGTTCTCCAACACGGCGGTCTTCAGGCCGCGGTAAGTCCAGGCGTCTGAGACCCTACAGCCGAAGTTTCGCTCGTTCTGGTAGTGCATATTCGTGCTCCTGCCGACCGCAATGTGACGAGCATACCACGGAGACTAGTACGCTAGTCCAACACGGGGTACTCCAGGGGCATGCCTGTCGCCCCGGCCTCGTAGCGCGTAATGTGCCAGCGGCCCAGGTTTGTGCTCAGGAGGACGTCTCTGTTCCGGCCGCAAAAGGCAATGTTGGTCGGCGAGGCCATTAGCGTTCCCTCAGGGTCTTCGGCCAGCGTGTCCAGGTCACCACTAGGGGACAGCCGGTAGATTCGGTCTGGCCTGTAGGTGGACACATACAGGTTGCCATCGGTATCGAATGCAGCGCCGTCTGGGACCGTGTTGGGCAATATGACCACTGTCTCGGTGGTCCCGGCGCCCCCATCGGCCTCTACCTTCACGCGAGCGATTCTAGGTGGCCCGAGGCTCATAACTGCGTACAGATACTCGCCGTCAGGCCCCATACATAGGCCGTTGGGGAATTGGCTCAGACCTCGGTCCCATACGGTGGCCTCGCCGCCAGGTGCTATCTTGATTATCCTGCCGTTATCCGCCTTCCAATCCCCCGAGTCGGCCACGTAGAGGTTCCCCGCAGCATCGAAGGTTGGGTAGTTGGGGGTCTTGAACGGCTCTCCGGGGGGGCCTGCAGAGTAGACGGAGACCATGCCGCCGGGCGTGATCTTCTGCACGCATTTGTTGCCGATGTCGCAAGCATAGATATTGCCAACAGCATCCAGGGCCAACCCCAGTACGAATCCACCGGTATCGGCGAACTGCGTCAACTCTCCTCGATCCACGTCTATCCGATAGAGTTGACCGGCCTCGCCACCGGCGTAAGCGTAGCCGTCCATTCCCCAGGCGATCCCCTCGGCGTGGTCGAGTCCCTCGACCAGCACCGAGACCTGTGTCTCATTGTCCAAAATCGGCATCGTCTTCTCCTTGGCAGGGCATTCTTTGCGTCATGTCACCCTGAGCGGAGCGGAGGGTTGGGGTGGTGGCTCGCCTGGCGTCAGTCGACGTGAGTGGTCACCGCCCCAGATACTTCGTCGGGCGCCTTCTCAGCATGACAGCCCAGTGGTCCTCCGTGCAGCTACTTGGGTTCCGGGAAGAAACCTGTGTGGAGGAATCCTCCATCGATCGGGATAGAAGCTCCGTTGATGTACGACGCTCCGTCGCCGCACAGGAATACCACCAGGTCCGCGATCTCCTCTGGTAGGACCTCTCGGCCCATGGGCATGCGCTTGAGACGTTGCCGTTGCAAGTCGGGGTCTCTCTTGTACACCATCTCGGTCATCACGGTCTTGGCCACACCGGGACACACTGCATTCACATTGATGTTGTACTGTGCCCACTCTAGCGACAGCAGGCGGGCCATGTTCGACAGGCCAGCTTTTGCGGGGCTATATGCTCCTCTGTCCGGCACCGGGCTCATGGCCGCCACCGAGGACATCAGGACGACGCGGCCCCCGTGACCCTGCTTCACCATCTGTCGGCCAGCCTCGCGGCAAGCCAGGAACGCTCCCGTGAGGTGTGTGTCAAGTGAACTGCGCCACTGCTCAAGTGTCATGTCCAACAACGGCGACTTGACGTTGTTGCCGGCACAGTGAACCAGGAAGTCCACTCGCCCGAAGCGCTCCACGGTACGATTGACAGCGGACTTTACGGAATTCTCGTCGGCAACGTCCATTTCCACTCCAAGAGCCTCCGCGCCCGCCTTGGTAACCTCAGCTGCCACGGATTCAGCACGCGCTTCATCCATGTCGGCCACGGCTACCATAACCCCTTGGCTCGCAAAGGCCTTGCATACCTCAGCGCCGATGCCTCCAGCACCACCCGTAACGATGACGACTTTCCCGTTCATCCGGTTGGCTCCTCCGCATTCTGATCGCTCCCTATGGATGCCACGAGCTCCTCGCTCACATCCCACAGTCGTTTGGCGTCATTGGCATCGTACGACCGCTTCGACGACGGCCGCAGCTTTCGTTCAGCCCAGTAGCCGCCCGACATTTCGGTGACATCGGTCGAAGACGCCAGGTATATCGGCGTCTCGGCCCCCTTTTCCTCTGGGGCCAGAAACGGCTGTCGCAGTCGCCAGTACCTTGGGGCGAAGCCTCCGCTGCCCTTTCCAAGTCCCGATCTTATGGCTCCAGGGTCCAGGCAATTCGCCGTAACTCCAGTACCTTCGAGTCTTCTGGCCAGTTCGTATGTGAACACGATGTTCGCGAGCTTGGACTGGGCATAGGCCCTGACGGCCCCGTATCGCTTCTCTCCTTGCAGATCGTCAAAGCGGAGGCGGCCCCGTTCGTGGGCTACTGACGCGACGTTCACCACCCGCGATGGGGCGGTCTCTACGAGACAATCCGACAGTAGGGTAGTCAACTGGAAATAGGCGATGT
>CAJWER010000323.1 GCA_913030785.1 uncultured Chloroflexota bacterium
GCCGGTGTATCAGGCGGGAACGCTCTCCGGTAATCCAGTTGCCATGGCGGCGGGCAAGAAGATGCTGGAGCTTCTGAGCAAGTCAGGCGTCTATGAAGAGCTGGAGGCCAAGGGCAAGAGGCTGGCGGATGGAATGCAGCAGGTGTTCGCTGAGGCAGAGGTGCCTTTGCGCATCAACCGTGTTGGCTCCATGATGACGCTGTTCTTCAATGCAGGCGAGGTCACTGGGTGGGACTCGGTAACTTCCTCGGACCGGGAGGGCTTCAGCAAGTTCTTCCATCGTATGCTTGACGAGGGAGTGTACCTGCCACCTTCGCCTTTCGAGGCCATGTTCGTGTCTACGGCACACTCAGAGGCAGACATCGACGTGACGATAGACGCCGCTCGCAGGGCGTTGGCCTAGTTTTTTGAAGTTCAATTTTCCTGGAAAACTATATTCTCTAAGGCCTGAATCAGTCTAGGTAAATCGTACTCCAGGACTTTCCATAGTATTTCGTAGTCCAGTATGTCGTACCCATGTGCGATAACATTTTGCATGTCGATAATTTCGCGCCAGGGAATTTTCGGATATTGACTCTGCACATCGGTAGGAATTCGATTCGCAGCCTCACCGATGATTTCCACCAGCCTGACCACTGCCAGACTACGCATTCGGTCTGACTCAAATTGTTGGAATTCGACATTCTCGACAAAGCTTAGAGCCTCGCGGGAATAATCTAGCATCTCACGCAGAGAGACATCGGTCTTATCCCTCGTCATAAATCACTTGAGCCTCGGATAAAACTTCGTCTCAGATATATTTGCTCAATCCCTTCGGAGTGAGCATGTCCACCTTTGTGCCACCCAGAAGGTCAGAGAAATTAAGTGCGATCCCAGAAAAAGTGAACAAACTAGGGACGTCTTTTGGATCGAATTCCACCAGGATATCAACGTCACTGTTTGGTCCGAAATCCTCTCTTACTATGGAACCGAACAGAGACAGCTTGCGGATGTGATGCTTCCGGCAAAATTCCTTAATTAGTGGCGTGGGAAGGTTAAGGCGCTTATGGACCAGTTCGATTGACGACTGCTGAAACATGGTGCCTACCGAATACTATCTCTAATTCGCTTGATCGACTCCGCTACAGTGCTGTCTTTATTATAAACGGCTGAGCCAGCTACCAGGACGTTAGCTCCTGCCTGCACAACCGTATTGGCCGTGGTGACGCTGATGCCGCCGTCGACCTGAAGGTCCGTTTTCAGGCCGCGCTCATCTAGCAGTGCGCGCATGCGGGCTATCTTAGGCACCACGCTCTCTATGAAAGCTTGGCCTCCGAAACCCGGGTTGACCGTCATGACTAGCACCTGGTCTAGCTCATCGAGTATCTCCTCCACGGCGGAGATTGGCGTGGCCGGACTGATGGCCACGCTGATGGGCTCCCTGCTTGGCGAACTCGGAGTGATTCCACTCGCCGCCCACCTCTTCATCTTCTATTTCGGGATGATGTCGATGGTGACTCCGCCGGTCGCGCTGGCCGCATACGCCAGCGCGTCGATAGCCAAGGCGAAGATCATGCAGACCGGCCTGGCGGCATTCCGCTTCTCGCTGGTCGGATTCACCTTGCCGTTCATGTTCGTGTACCGACCTGCCCTGCTGCTGATGAATCGTGGGAAGTGGGACGCCTGGATCGAAGCCAAGGGGCAGGGGAACCTGGTCGAGGCTGACAAGCTGTTGAAACTGGCCGAGGCGGCCTATCCCGCCTGGTACGACCTGGGATTGGCGGTCACCACGGCGGTCGTGGGTGTCATCGCGCTGGCGGCCGGCATCGCCGGTTTCTGTCGCAAGGAGGCGGGTTTGCTGCAACGAGGCCTGTTCGTGGCCGCCGCGGGAATGCTGTTGTTCCCCGACGGGTGGCTCAACGTGGGCGGCGGCGTCCTGTTTGTTGTCACCGTATTCCTCAATTCGAAGCTCGACAGTCCCTCAGACGCCTCGCCCGAGGTGCCCTCGTCGGAGGTCGCTCTGGCTGGGGAATCAGACTGATCGATCTCACAGGCGGATCCTGCCATGCCCTCGATGATCTCCGCTCCCCAGCCACTGGCCGTCGATGTCGGTGCCCGGATGCTCGCCGAGGGAGGCAACGCGTTTGATGCGGCGCTGGCCTGCGTGGCCGTGCAGTGGCTGGTCGATCCGCATTCGTGCGGAGCCGGCGGCTACATGGTGATGACATCGTTCTCGGGCGAGACCGGAGAAGTCAACCCGATCGTCGACGCTCCGGCGATTGCCGGAAGCGGTGTCAGCGAGGACATGTGGCAGGACATCGTGATCCGGGCCAACCCCGAAGGCTGGGGCTATTTCCTGGAAGGCAAGGTGAACGAGGACGGGTACCAGAGCATCTGCGTGCCAGGCAATGGGCGAGGCCTGGGGCTGGTCCAGCAGCGGTGGGCGAGTCGCGGCTGGGACGAACTGCTGGCCCCGGCGATCAAGCTCGCCGAGGAGGGCTGGATGGTCGGTGCGCTGCAGGCAGCACGGTGGAAAGAGCCTCCCAGTTTCTACGAGGGCTCATCGGGACGGCAGAAACTCGATGTCCCCCCCGCCGCACAACGCATCTATCTCAAGCCCGATGGCTCGACTTACGAGATGCACGAGACTCTAAGCAACCCCGACTACGCCGCGACGCTGCGACGGATCGCCGAGGCCGGACCCGAGGACTTGCACACCGGTCAACTGGCCAAAACGATGGCCGAAGACCTCGCGGCCAACGGCAGTTGGGTGACCGCCGAGGACCTGGCCAGCTACGAGCCTCGGACAGAGGATCCGGTGACCGCCGAGTACAAGGGCTACACGGTCCACAGCAATCAGCCTCCCCACGGCGGCCCGACACTGGCCGCGATCCTCAATATCCTCGGCGACGACGACCTGGCCTCGCTGGGACACAACTCCGCCGACTACATCCTCAAGGTCTCACTGGCCATGAAGGCGGCCTTTGCAGACCGCAACCGGCACCTGGCGGACGAGCAGTTTGCCGAGGTGCCGTTGGAGTGGATGACGTCCGCGGCGCGCGCGGCCGAGTGGCGAGACGTGATTGCCCGGGGCGAGCCGATCGACGTGGGGAGGCAGCAGGCCGATTCGGGAACGACTCATGTCAGCGTCGTCGATTCCGAGGGCAACTGCGTCTCGCTGACACACTCGCTGGGAAGCAGCTCGGGAGTCATCACCGAGGGGCTGGGATTCATGTACAACAACTCGATGGTCAATTTCGATCCCTACCCGGGCAATCCCAACAGCATTGCTCCGCGAAAAGGCCGGACCACGGGCATGACACCGACACTGGTGCTGAAGGACGGAAAGCCCGTACTGGTGCTGGGAGCACCCGGGGCCACACGGATCATCACCTCGGTGCTGCAGGTCATCCTGAACCACCTCGAGTTCGGGATGAGCATCACCGACGCGGTGCACGCTCCGCGTTTTGATT
>CAJWER010000324.1 GCA_913030785.1 uncultured Chloroflexota bacterium
CCACGACTCGGGTATCGAGTGGTGGTACTTCAATGGGCTTCTCACCGACGACCGAGGCCAAGAATACAGCTACCACTACGTTACTTTCCAGAGCGAGGCCACCGGCGGCGCCGTGCCACACCTATTGCAGGCCAGCCTGGGCGACCACACGACCGGCAAGCATCTCACCGGAGAACAGGCCCTTTTGGACTCGTTGGACGCGGACGCCACGGGCATCGACATAGCCGTGAACGGCTGGAAGATGCAAGGCGATGGGCAGTCCTACAGCCTCGAATTCGACCTAGAGGGCTATTCCCTGGACTTGGATGCTGTCTCTGTCAGGCCTCCCGTTCTGCATCATGGCCTGGGGTTGGTGAGCCTGGGCCCCGCGGGCGACACATTTTACTACTCGCGCACCCGTCTGGACGTTACCGGGAGCATCTCCATAGACGGCCGGCAGCGCCCCGTCACCGGCCTCACCTGGATGGACCACCAGTGGGGCGACGATATCAGCCAGCGGGTCGGTTGGGACTGGGCCAGCGTGCAGTTGGATGACGGAAGCGACCTGATGGCGGTGATGGTCTGGGACCCTTCGGAGCGCACTCCGTTCGCAGGATATGGCACTCTGGTATCTCCGGACGGCTCGGTGTTGAATCTGGCACAAAGTGATGTATCGATCAGCTCTTCCGACATCTGGACGAGCCCGGCCACTGGCATCGAATGCCCCAGCGGCTGGACGCTGACCGTCCCTTCTTTGGACCTCAGCTTAGCGCTGGAGCCGGTGCTGGTGGACTCAGAATTTGCCAGCAGCCGCTACACTCCGGCAGCCTACTGGGAGGGGGAAGTCAGGGCGACGGGAACCCGCCAGGGCCAAGCCATTGCCGGCAGAGGTTTCGTGGAGCTGGTGGGTTACGACCCCCGGCAGTTGGAGCCGACGCTGGCCCCTTAAGCGAGGGTCCAACCCCTCGAGTGCGTCACGACTAGCCCCATCAACTGGTGGTAGCATACGACAATTAACCAACAGCAACTTCTAACGCTAGGCTGCCCTGATCGACGGTGGATGGTTGAAGAGATTTAGGTTTGCGGCCCCCGTTATTGCCCTCGGTGCGCTAGTGGTGCTGGTTGCTTGCGGCGGCGAAGAGCCGACCAATAGGCCGGTTAGTCCAACGCCCATTGCCACTGCCGCCCCTATTGTCGGCACCCCTACAGTCCTTGCACCGCCGACGATCGCGCCCACAGCGGCTTCCACTGCCACTCCCATCCCGGCCGACACTCCCACCCCAGAACCCCCGCTAGCGCTGCCAACAGCCTTCCAGGATCACGGCTTCGCCTTGATCGTAGAGCGCGGGGCAGATATACAAACCCTCGGCGCCGCCAGTACGCAGCAGGGCGCAATCACAATGGCTTATGGCGAGGTCAATATGCTGCTGACTTGGCTCCCCCAAGGCAGCAGCATACTAGCCTTGGTCTCGGGCACCTATGACCTTCTTCAAAACAGCCAGCCTGAATCGACCTTTGAAACCTTGACCGATGGCAGCCTTCTCGTGGACGGAGAGCCCGGAGTATTTCTAGGATTCAAAACCGAAGAGGCCTCCGGCGAGATAAGCGGTGGCTTGATCGGTGCCTGGGATTGCGCGCTATCGGATACGGCTTTCATCGTCGCTTTGACTGGCGCCGACACCGTTTTGGTCCAAATCCGGTTTGACGAGATCCTTGATAATTTTTCTTGCGTGGCTTCTTAACGAATCAGAGTCCAAATGAGTGGAAGGCTATTATGAAACGAGTCGTTGGATCAGTCTCAGCCGCCATCCTTTTTATTGCCCTCGCAGGCTCGCTGAGCGGCTACTTCATAGGCTTTAACGTATCTGAAGTGGCTGCCCAAGAAGACCACGGCGACGATGGCGGGGAGAATGGTGGTGGTGGTGACGACGACGGTGGTTATGACGGCGGCGACGGCGGCGGTGACAGTGGCGACGACCACGGCGGCGATGGTGATGGCAACGATGTAGACGGTCACCTAGCCTCCGACGGCCGAGACCTCGGAGACCTAGATGCTGCCGGAAGCCAGGTTGTACCAGACTGCTTTGAGTGTGGACGGTACATCGATCCCGGCTGCCCCCATTGCGGTGGGTATATTGACGGCGATCCTACGTTCGTCCCGGGGCCCAAGATTTTTGATTCCAACGTCGGGTTATGGTACGTGATACCCGCATCAGGCACCGATTATGATCCACGCGCCGTAGTAATTCACGATTCTAGCTCAGAGAAGCATTTCTTCGACCACGATGACGACCAACCGTTTGACGAGGAGGAAACCCGTTTTCTCGATCCAGCCACCAACAAGCTCCTCGACTCCGATTCGATCCAGTTTTACGACGCGGTAACCGGCGAGGTCATCAATCCGGATTCAGCCGAAGCCTCCGGCAATGGGTTTAACTACGAGATTCGCTCCGAAGATGCACTATCCGCCTATGCACAGGCGCTTGAGATCGTTCCAGAAGACTTGGAAGCTGATCCTGAAGTCGCGGCCGATATTGCCCAAAACCTGGACTTTCGCGGTTTTAAGGACCTAGGATCTGAAGCGGTTTTCAACATTCTTAAAGCGATGGACTCCCAGGCGTTCGTCGATTCCGACGGCAGCGTAAAGGCCGGAATTTTCAATATCCTCGACGCGCAGGCATTCGATGAGCTGGGCAGCGAACAAGTATTTGAGGCAGTTGGGCAGATGCAGGGCGAAGACTTTCAGGGGATGTCCGGCGAGCAGACGTCCCTCATTTTCGATACGATCGGAATCGAACAGATAGTAAACTTGGATGCCTCAGTCATCGGCGGCATCATCAGCCTGTTTAAGGCCGACAAGTTCGAGCAACTCGGCGGTGAACAAGTAGTGCAGATCGTCGGGGCTCTCAGAAAAGAGGACCTTGAGGGACTGAATGACGATCAGGCCTTGAGCATCACCGCATCCCTTAGCGTAGAACAGATCGGCACCGTGGAATCTGGCCAGATCGCCGGCCTAACCAAGGCGATAAATGCCAATGAAATCGGCAACTTGGGCATGAGCACATTAGAAGCCATAGTCAAGGGGCTAGACTCCGAACATCTGTCACTCCTGGGGGAGGAGAAGGGAGCGGAGATATTCCAAGGCGTGGGAGACAGCACGGTCGTTTCGCTTCCCACTGACAACAAGGAAGCGGTGTTGGACGCGCTGGGGGCCAATTATCTCGGCACGGGCGCAAAAACATTCGGCGAAATAACCGGAGGGAATACCGTCTTCGATTCTGCCCTTTTCGAGACACCTCCAGGGTTGCTAGACCTGTTGAAAGACAACTTTCGGCACTCTTTTCGGCGGCAGTTAGGCTCGTCTGTGCTAGTCTCGCTTACAAGCTGATCAAACCCCTGATGACCTCTGCAACACGGGCCTGCTCCGCTGGGACGTCCGCCGGTTGCACGGGGATCGGCAGAGCGCTTAGTT
>CAJWER010000325.1 GCA_913030785.1 uncultured Chloroflexota bacterium
GGAAGTTACTGCTGGACACCTCTAGCCGCAGGCTGTGACCCGCCTTGAACAGGTTCCCTGTCTCCCACATGTCCACCTCAATTTCGTAGACCTGCCCGGGCTCCATCAGTTCCGGCTCCTCAAAGGAGTCACGGAACCGCGCTCGAATGATGCCCTCAGTAAGCATGATCGCCTTGCCATCGGGATGGACATCCGACAGCGTGCCGGTGAAGTCCGTGTCGAGGGCTGAGGAGGACGCGAACAGCGTTAGGGTTACAGGACCAACGACCTCCAGGTCATCGGCCAGCGGGCCAGTATCGTAGACGAGCACGTCATCTCGGCGCTGCACGGAGCGGCGGTCCCACGGCCCGGAGTCTTCCAGCATCATCCATTGCCCACCGACAGAGGGCACCGGACGCTCAGGATCATAATCGTAGTGATCCGGGGCCTCGCCCTCAGAAGGCGCCTCGCCAAGCCGGCCCTCGCCGTTCAGCGAGTTCGCGGGGCCGTCGCCTCGCAGGTAGAACCTGGTCGAGACGACGCCCGGCAGCGGCCACGACGGCCCGGTACGCCACCGGTTCGCCCCCATTATGAACACCTTGACCGGCGGCTCGTCGTCGATTCCGTTTTCGAGTCCCTTGAGCCGCCGGTCGTTCCACCTGATCTGCTCGTCGATGATGTCCAGGTGAGCCTCGCCTCCAAAGCCAACATCCCCGAACGGCTCGGCGGACCCGATGTTGCCGTGGCTCCAGGGACCGATGAGCAGCCGCGTCAGGTTCCTTGCCTTGGCCGTGCGACCTTGAGAGGCCCAGCCCCGATAGAGCCGCGAGGTTTCCCGTACAAGGTTGTCATACCAGCCGGTGACGAAATATGCAGGCGTCTCCACCTCGCCGTACTGATAGCGCATCGAGTACGACTTCCAATGGTCGTCGAATGTGTGATGGCGCACGGCCTCGCGGTAAAAAGGCAGGTCCACTATATCGTCCCAGATCGAGATCAGCGGCAGACTTCGACGCAGCACACCCCAGTCCATTAAGGAGGTTGAGCCACGCTTCATAGTGCGACCAGCCATGTTTACGAAATACTGTGCGACGTGCTGCTGCAAAACACCGTCGACCCGATGGTGGCCGTAGTTGTCCTGCTGGGACGCGATGGGAGCAATGGCCTTCAAATGTGGGCTCCTTTGGATGGCGGGCTGAGTCTGGGTGAATCCGAGATAGGACACGCCATAGGCGCCCACGTTGCCGTCGCTCCACGGCTGCGCGGCTATCCACTCGACGGTGTCGTGGCCGTCGTTGGCCTCGTGGACGTAGGGCTCCCAGGCCCCACCGGACTCGTGCCGCCCCCGGCAGTCCTGCATCACGCAGGCATAGCCTGCCGCGACGAAACGCTCGGTCCATTCGATGTACCGCTCGGCCTGCTTGTCGTAGATCGTGCGGAGCATCAACGCGGGGAATGGCCCTTCGCCCTGAGGCATATATACGTCCGCCGACATTGTGACACCGTCCCGCATGGGGACCTGCACGTCGATGTGTATCTGCATTGGCTGTTCTTTGGGGTTGCTCACGGGTGCCTATACCTCCCTACCAAAAGCTGTCGCAGCAGGATAACACAGCACTGCTTCACGCCGGCTACGCGATCCTGAAGCGCGTGATAGACTCTGCCACGGACCGAAACTTCCCTTTACTATGACCGCCTCAGGGGGACACATGAAGACCTATCGCGTAGCCATCCTGGGGTGCAGGAACCGCGGAACTGCTGCGGCGCTGGCATATCACGCTCACCCGCGCATTGAAATCGTGGCGCTCTGCGACCTCGTCCCAGAACTGCTCGACGCCCTTGGGGACAAGCTGGGTGTGTCCGCGAGATACAGCGACCTGGACGCGATGATCTCCGAGACCGCGCCAGACATCGTCGCCATCCCAACAGGCACCGAGTTTCACCACGAGCTGTGCCTGAGCGTCCTAGCCCACGGCGTGAATATCGACGTCGAGAAGCCGATCTGTGTCGACCTCGAACAAGCGGACGAGGTGACGGCCCTGGCCGCCGCGAAGGGTGTTCGCATTGCGGTGCACCACCAGGGGCGGGTCGGCCCAGCCATGCAGGCAGCTAGACAGGCCGTGTCCCAGGGGCGCATCGGTGATATCCGTTACATCCACGGCTCGGGCAAGGGCTATTACGGTGGCTACGGGCTCTTGAACATTGGAACTCATATCATCAACAACATGATCGCCTTCGGAGGCCATGCCACCAGCGTCAGCGCATCCCTCACAACGAACGGCCACGCCATCACACCCGAGGACGTGGTCCCTTCACCCAGTGGCATGGGGACCATCGCCGGCGAGTTCGTCACGGCCACGATGCAACTACAGGGTGGTATCCCGGCGACTCTCGTGCAACACCGGTTCCCTGAAATCGCGCCCATCGGCCACTTCATGGAGCTGCACGGGACAGACGGTCGCATCATGTGCCAGAGTCATCAGAGCGCGTGGCTACTACCCCAGCCTCACTACCTCCCGGACGGCGACCACAACCGGTGGGAGCCACTGCCACCGGTGTACGTGGATGGCTTCGACCCCGAGGGTCCAGCCAACGCCAACGAATACTGGTATGTGGAGGAGTACGTTCGAGCTCTAGACGAGGACCGCGACCACGAGAGCAGTGGCGCGGAAGCCGTCCACACTCTGGAGATCATGATGGCAATCTTCGAGTCCGGCGCCTACGGTCACCCCGTAGATCTGCCCCAGATCAACCGCGACCACCCCCTGCTCCGGTTGCGAGACGAGCACGGACTCGGCCTCCCCGCGGAAATGCCGAGGCCATATCCGGAATGGCTCGCCGCTGAGGACCGGCGGATGGGTGATGGGGATCAGAGAGGCGGGAAGGCTGCTCT
Source organism: uncultured Chloroflexota bacterium (assembly GCA_913030785.1). Lineage (GTDB taxonomy): Bacteria > Chloroflexota > Dehalococcoidia > Lucifugimonadales > CAJWER01 > CAJWER01. The sequence continues at coordinate 2,873 of CAJWER010000325.1, forward strand.
CCAACGTCACACACCCCAAGAAAAAAAATAGAGTGATCTTGTGAGGGACACCCTCACACACCCGGCAAAGGGGCTCTGTCCCTCTGCACACCCCGAAGAAACAACACTCCAAGGTCCAATGACCGTCCCCTCCCTTGAGGGAGAGGATTGAGGTGAGGGTGATAGATGAGGGACGTGAGGGTGAGTAGTCGGCCTACTCGAAGGCCTGGAGTCCTGTAATGTCGCGGCCCAGCACCAGTGTGTGGATGTCATAGGTGCCCTCGTAAGTGTCCACTGATTCCAGGTTGAGCATGTGCCGGATGGCCCCGCGACCTAGGGTGATGCCCTCAGCCCCAAGAATCTCACGGGCCGTGCGGGCCGCATTCAGGGCCGACCGCACGTTCTCTCGCTTGGCCAGTGAGACCTGGGTGAACGTCATTCCACCCTCTTCCTTGAGTTTCCCCAAACGCCAGGCCATGAGCAGCCCCTTTGTGTGGTCAGCCAGCATGTCTACTAGCTTGGCCTGCACAAGTTGGCGGGAAGCTATAGGCCTGCCGAAGGTCGAGATCGGAAGAGCACACGTCTGAACTCCAG
>CAJWER010000326.1 GCA_913030785.1 uncultured Chloroflexota bacterium
GGTCCCGGTCTCAGTAACGCCTCCCACCGTGGCGTCGTGGTCGCCCACGATCAGCGAGTTCCCGTCGCTGGTGATATGCCTAGGCGTCCAGATATCTCCTGAGCCGGTCAGCAGCAGATCGGCGCCCTGGCGGACGATCGGCAAAGTGCGTGAATCGGCGATATAGGGGTTCAGCTCGTCTTCGACCCAGAACCAGGATGCGGCGATATAGGCGACCGAAACCAGCAGCGCACCGCGCGCGATGCCAAACAAAAAGCCCAATCCGCGGTCGATCGCACCCAGCGCGCTATCCTTCACCCGGCTCGATATCAGGTGATTGATCAAGGTCAGCACCACCAGCGAAACCAGAAACAGGCTGGCGCCGGCAAGAATGTCGGCGAAAATATTGATCGAAATGACCTGCCGGACATAAGGCTGGACATAGGAAAAACCGTACAAGGCGCCAAGTGCGGCACCGATCCACGTCGCCAGCGACAGGACTTCGCGCACCAGGCCGCGAAAATAGGCCAGCAGCCCGGATATCAGCAGGATCGCGATGACCGCGACATCGGCGAATTCAAAAGGCAGGTCCATCGCGTCTTCCTACATCCCCACGGCGCGGGCGTCGGGGCTTTTGTTGCTTGGAAACAACTCGAACAGATCTCCGACCGCCGCCAACTCCCGTACCGAAATGGCGCCCGGTTTGGCGCGCAATCGCGGGGTCAATGCCTGCGTGAAACCCAGCTTGCCGGCTTCCTTGAGCGCCGAGATGGCGCCGAGGGCCATGTCGTCGTTGTGTGCATAGACGGCCGTCACGGAATCCGCATGCTTCGCGAGCAGGGCCTCCATGACCTCCTTGCCTTTCTCGATATTGAATTCGCCGCTTTGCGAGGCGATGATGGACATGATCAACTTTACCTACCGGCAGCACAATTGCGATGGCGCGGCACCGCGGGGCACCATGGAGCGTCAGCTCGACAAGCTGCTCGAGCTGCTCGGCGTACTCCCGTACCACATAGATCCGGTTCATGGCGGTGATCATTCGTCAACATCCGAGAGTGGGCCGATGGGCGCAAGCAGAAGGCCCAGGATCGCGTTTTAAGCGTCTTGAGGCTGGAGCGCTCTGGGCGTCATTGAGGCTCAATTCGATTGCAAATTCCATGACTCCACCTCACTGAGGAAGTCATGGTCAGTCCAGTCAAATTTCAACGGAGTTATGGTGATGAAACCGTTTTGATAAGAGTAGGTATCCGTGGTCGAATCTGTAGATCGCACGATGATCCGCTCATGTCGGTACGTAGAACTGTTTCCAGATTGACCCAGCAGTTCGTAGCCGGCAGTACCCAGGTAAGAATCTCCCATGGGTCTCACTCGCACGCCTCTCAGTTCGCCACCTGGGATGTTGATCGATAGTACGACTCCGCGCGGTGCGCCTTCTCGTTGGTATCTTTGCACCAGTCTTGCGGCAAACTTTGCCGAGGCCACGGTGTCGACGTCTCCCACATCCTGGGAGATGGCAATGGAGGGAATGCCCTGAAATTGCGCTTCCATCGCCGCTCCTACTGTCCCCGAGAGATGGGACACATCGCCCACGTTGGCGCCTCGATTTATTCCTGACACGACCAAGTCAAAGTCGTTACCGTCACTCAGCATGACCAATCCAAATCGCACCGCGTCGGCAGGCCTACCATGCACAGCGTAACCGAACAGAGTTCCGTCACGGTAGATCTCATCAACCATAAAATCCCCACCCACCAATGACTGGCTACTGCCGGACTGGTTTTCATGCGGTGCTGATACGGTCACTTCCACCCCGGGCAGTGCTTGCAGTTCTACCTTCAGTGCGGCCAGGAGCGGTGATTCAATACCGTCATCATTAGTTAGTAATACGCGGTAGGTCTGCGCGGATGTTGATGAGCTAAAGAGAAGAAGGAGACCAACAATTCCCAGGCATAGACTCTGGCTCGGTTTGATCATGAGAATTCTCTCTGCTGATGGATTACGGCGTTCTACCGCAGATGGCACGGACGAGTAGAATCAGACTGCGCTCAACATCCGAGAGTGAGCCGGTAGGCGCAAGCAGAAGCCCTTTGGGTAGGCCGGTACGAGAACCTCGAAACGCTCGCGCTATGCACTACCGAATTGGAGTTGTGATATGTGAAGTGACTTCTTTGACATATACGACCCGATGGAGGAAAAGCTACGCGGGAATCAAACTGATTCTGTCCCACTCTCAGCAGGACCGCTACTTAGAGGGCCTGAACTCAGGGTGCTATCAAACCGTCTTCTCAGTATGCCTCCCATCGACGGCACCATCCTGGACCATCGATTCCCCACCAACAGAGATCATGGAGATATCAGGGTCTGGCTGATATCAAGCCACCTCCGGTCATCATGACAATATGAGGGTGGCACTTTTCAGATCTGGGTTATTCCAGCCCGGGTACTAGAGGCGGTCCGCTTTCCGCACCGCTAGGGTGCGAAAACAGGACCGCCTTCACTGGGTGCGCAGAACAGTGGATAGCTGGGTGTGGCTGGTGCCACGGAGGAGGGCTAGTTGCCGTCAGCTAGGCCGGGGGGACAGGGGTCGCCTCACTGGCGCGGATAGAGAAGCGGGGCACATCATGAGAGCATGCGATACTTCCGACTGACGGCGGTGCTACTGCTCGCGGCGTGCGGAGACGGCGGGACTGGCCCTGAGATTAACGTCACAGGAACCTTCATTGGCAGTTACACGGCCACGTCTGATCCGGGCGTTACGTACGAAGGCGTTCTCCAACTCACGCAGTCCGGGTCCCAGGTCACGGGCACCCTTGCCACGAACACTGGACGGTCAGCCAACCTGTCGGGCTCCATTAGTGGCTCTCGGATTACAGCCACCTTTACCTACACGGATGGGTGTGCAGGGTCTGCCTCGACAACCATCGACATCTCCACCTCTGGCACCCAACTGTCGGGGACCTACACCTCGACCGATTGTACGGGAACGTATTCGGGAGGCTACAGCCTCACGAAGCAGTAGCCTGACACCGATGCGTGTGGGCTAGGGGATATCATTCAGCCGACCGGAAATCTCCTCGCCCACAATCGGAAGAGTGATGGGGCTAGAATCCAGCACGGATTCTAGGATTTTGTCCTCCGTTTCGGGTGGCTTGAGAATATCCTCATTGTTTTCCTCTGGGACTCGGAGGTGATCAGGATTGACTAGGAATGTGTGGAGCTCACCAGCGATCATCACATTTATGGTCCTGTCTTTACTTTGTCCGGAAAACTCACGGGCCAGCATCCCGCTCTGAGCACTGATTCCTGCTGCTGCCTCTTGTTGTGTAGCAGCAGTGAGGTAGGAAGAACACGAATCCCCCGAGGGCTGAACCCCCTTGTGACAATGGAATTCTGCCGCTCCATTAAGTGAGGT
>CAJWER010000327.1 GCA_913030785.1 uncultured Chloroflexota bacterium
CGCGCGCTTAGTTGGGCGGGGCTGGGCATGCCCAATGGGGTAGGGCCGACGCGCTTCAGGGGTTTCTCTGGGTGTCCCCCGGTAACAGCTGTATTGTATGTACTCTCCAGTCTGGCTTTGAGAAGGATGGAGTATTGTGCGCGGGCGTGGAAAGGAATCCTGGACCCGGGTGTTGATACACCCGAGGACGCACAGACCCTGGCGATGCGTGCCGCTATGCCCCCTGTGAGGGCAAGCGAGGCCTTGGGGGCGCGCCACGGGCGTCTGAGTACGCCAATATCGCAAGTCGCGAGTACATTGAGTAGCCCAACCAGGAGATGTTTGTCGCCGCTTTCCTTGAACACGAGGAGGCGGTGGAGCACCTGGACGAGATACTTGAGGTCGACGGTATCGACGCGTACTACGTCGGCCCGCAGGACATGTCCGTGTCACTGGGACTGATCGGCCAGCCGGATCACCCCCGTGTCCAGGAGATGGATACTCGCGTCCGTGCCGCCGTCGAAGCGAAGGGAAAGCGCTATCTGGGCAGCGTGATAGTGGCTGACCGCGCCTCCAACTTCTTTCTCAACGGTATCAGTGCCTTCCTCGCGGAGAACGGCATGGCGTAAACGGGACTCACCGCAGCAGAGTCAGCGGGCTTGCGGTACGCCCCCGTGGAGGATCCGATACGGCTGGTCGTCGCCGCGGATACCTGCCGACAGTATCTGCAGACTACGGTTTTCGAGTGGCACGTCGACCTTGACCAGACCGCGCCTGTGTGACTCTCGAAGGGCTATTGCCGTCTCAAGAGCCAGTAAGCCGTCGTCGCCGGAGCACTTCGGGGGCGTCCCGGTCTCGATCGAGTTGACCAGATCGTCGACGATAGTGAGTCCCATGCCTGGGATGGATGTGGGCCATGGGAACGGATACCTGGCAACATGCCCCTTCCCCGGGGGGCGGTAGGGCGAGTCGGAGAACACGGGGAAATCGGTCGCGGTGAGGGCGAACAGTTCGAGTTCGCGGGTGTCGCCCACCGATCGAATCATTCCCTCCTCGCCCATGATGTCGAAGTTCCACTGGGCCGCGCCCGAGGGCATACTGCGTATGAATGCTCGAGCGCCGTTATCGAAGGCCAGGTAGCCGTTACCCGCGATATCGTCGTCGCTGGCCGCGGCCTCGTCCGACTCCATCTCCCCGATGACCCACTGTACGTCGCCACCGGCAAGGAAACGCACTGTGTCCAGCAGGTGGCTCCCATTATGAGATAGGGTGCACGGCGCGTGTGCCGTGACCTGAAGCACCTTGCCGATCTGCCCTTCGTCTATGATGCGTTTTACCTGGGTGTACAGAGGGTTCCATCTGCGGGCGCAATTGATTGCCAGAGCCACCCCTTCCTCGCGGCAGACTCGAACCATCGTGTCGGCCTCTTCCAGTGAAAGGGCGATTGGTTTCTCCGCCCAGATCGCCTTGACGCCCGCGCGGGCCACGTCCTGCACGATTCTTGACCGGGCACGTGCGCTTGTGCATACGCTGACGATGTCGAGGTCCTCGTTGGCGAGCATTTCGCGGTAGTCGGTGTACAGGTGAGCCTCGGCAACCTGCCACCGCTCACCAAACATCTCTCGCTGCCCGTCGTGTAGGTCGGCCCCTGCGACGAGTTCGACCTGGGGCGAGTGAAAATAGGCCGGTCCGTGGCAATATGGCAGGAATACTGACCCGCCATGTACCATATCGTCGTCGAAAGTGCTGCCCATGCGGCCGAGGCCTATCACCGCCGCCTTGTAAGTTGTCATCCGTTCCTCCGTGGTTGTACTGGCGCGATAATATATCAGCGAGAGTTTTGGGATACAAGATGCACTGGTCGTTATTGCGAAACTGGGGATTGATGCCACTGTGAAAGCGAAAGCCGCTCTAATACTCGTGCCGCTGGCGGCGATGTGGGTGGTCGAACTTGTGAACCTACTGGTGGACCACCGGTTGGTGGAGTGGGGCATCCTTCCGCGGACCGTGCCGGGGCTCTTGGGCATCCCGCTGAGCCCCTTTATTCATGGCACCCCAAGCCATGCGCTGTCGAACTCCATCCCTTTCGTCGTACTGGGTGGAGCTGTGCTCATCCAGGGTGCTCGACATTACATACTGATATCTGTGCTCGTGATCTTCGGCGGGGGTGGGATCGTGTGGTTAATGGCTCGCGCCTCATTCCACGTCGGGGCGAGTGGGGTGGTCTTCGGGTACTTCGGCTACCTTTTGGCCCGAGGCTGGTACGAGCACACGCTCAAGGCAATAGCGATCGCGGTGGCGGCCCTAATGCTCTACGGCGGCGTGCTGTTGGGGCTTGCGTCCACCTCCTCCGAGATCTCTTGGGAAGGCCATCTAGCCGGCTTCCTCGTCGGCATCCTGGGCGCTCGCATAATAAAATCACACCCTCGTACGTAGGCCGGCAATAGGTATTTCTTGCCGATCACGAAGGTGGCAACAGCCATTCCGGCGGCACTCGGATGGCGAGTAGTTCTGCCTGGGCGCACTCCTTGTCTTCGGCGTAGATCGAGCAGGCGACCAGGGTCTTTCGATCGGTGATGTCCACAATTCGAGCGCGCAACGTGACCTCTTCGACGATGGGAGTGGGGCGTTTGTACGACACGTTCAGGTAGCCGGTGGCATACCAGATGCGCTCCCCTGAGCCAATCTCCCTGCCCTCGTCTCGGTATGCTGCGGCTATAGCCGTGCAGATGCTGTGGCAATCTATCAGCGTAGCAATAATCCCACCGTTCAGAACGTGGGTAGGCCCCGCCATATGGTACTCTTGCGGCTTCCAGTTGCACACGGTCTCCTCGCCGTCCCAGTAGCTCCTGATTTGGAGACCATGCTTGTTAAGATTCCCGCAGCCAAAGCAATGGTTTCCCTGGATCAGCTCCTGGAAAGCCTTTTGTTCATTCTTCATCATGGACAGACCTCAGGGGACTAGATATTTCCCGTTGCACTCCACGCCATTAGTTGGAACAAGTCTATGACCATCAGGGCCTGCTGTCACGATGTTAATGGTGAGGGAATTGCTGGCGCCACCATCTTGGGCATATGATATCGCGTGGAAAATTCGTTTCGCAGGAGGACTCAGGTGAAAGTGCTCGTAATGGGTTCGGGCGGCGTCGGTGGTTACTATGGCTCCGTACTTCATCGCGCCGGCCATGATGTGACCTTTGTCGCCAGGGGCGATCACCTTGACGCAATTCGGCGAGATGGCTTGCGGGTCGAGAGCGTCGGCTCGGGAAATTTTACGATCCATCCTGCGGCCACCAATAAGCCGGACTCATCCCACGCCGCAGACCTGGTGCTCTTCTGTGTGAAAGGCTACGACAACGACGGGGCGATCCCTCTGATGGCCCCCGCCGTGGCGGCGCATACGTC
>CAJWER010000328.1 GCA_913030785.1 uncultured Chloroflexota bacterium
CTCCCCCTAACTCTGACCCTGACCCTAACCCTAACCCTCACCCTAACCCTAACCCTCACCAGGTGCTCTCCGAGCCCGAGCAGATCGTAAAGGGCGCCCTCGCGCAGCGATATAACACCTTCCGCGGCCAGAACGGGCTGCGGCTGTACATGCCGCCGCTGCCGCCGCACGTGATACAGGAGCTGCGCACGGTCACTGCGCCCAACGACGGCCGCACGAGTGACCTGTCGGCCTCCTTCTCGAGCGAGCGCTCGGCACCCTCACCCTGATCACGGGCGAGCGATTTACCGTCGGCACTCAGGTCGAGATCCGCATCGCCTTCTTCTCGATGGGGCCCAGTTTCTCCGACCGCGACGACTACACCGCCGCCGATCTCAATATGGGCGTGGTGATCAACGGGAACTGATCTTTAGTTCCTTGACGCTTTGAGGGGGTGTGAAAAGAGGCCGCCTGAATTCGCGTCAGGCGGCCTTGTTTTTTTACGGGTGGTGACATCCGTGCGAAAAGCGACACTTTGGTCGCGGAATGCGCCCAGTCGGGCGGCAGGCCCATGACTCAGCCGAAGGCCCTCGTCGTCGTCTCCAGCCACCGCAGCTCCGTTTCCCAGGTCCGGCGCTCGACCGCCTCCCGCTCGAACAGCGCTTCGGTCTTGTCCCAGATGTTCTGGTTGGCCTCGGCGGAGAGACCGGTTTTGATGGCCAGGAAGCCGTCGCGTATGAAGCCTCTCATCTGGTCGTCACTAAGTCTGAGCATGGTCATGTCGTTGCTCCTATCTATGAACGTGGGATTCGAAGCAAAGGGGGGCTACACGTCTCGGAAGCGAAAAGCGTACAGGTCGGCGTCCTTGAGGACGAAGCGCAGGCGGACCGTCGTGCCCGCCAACCCTCCCGGACTTCCGTCGCTATTCCAATTGTAGATGCCATCTATTTCGTCCCCGAACTTCTCGGGGGCATCGACAAGAGAGAGCCCTGGCATGGGGCGGCCCTCGTCGTCCTGAACCTCTACCTGTACGGAGCCGACGGCTGATGTGGAGTAGTTCAACTCCAGTTCGGATCCGGAGAACACAAATGGGCGGGTCGTGAATTCGCCGCCCGCATACCCCGCGTTTACGGAGACAAAACCGTCGGTTCGTAGGGAATATCGCCTGATGTGGACAGAGGGTAGGTAACGGTGTTGTCTGGAATAAAGTGACATCGTTCCTGGGGAAGTCTGGGTTATGCCGCTGCCGACGTAGATGCCTCGTTCCCGCCAGTTTTCGATCTCCTGGCCTGGTCTAATGAATGCTTCCATGAAGCTGCGGTCGAAATTCAGGCCATCGCGACTGGACATGAACGCGATATCGTTGACGCCTGCCTTTGCCGTGCGGGCGATATCGTTGTCTGCCTGGCGGTGAGGCACGTAGCGTGAAGGGAACATCATGTATGTGCCCGGTGCCCGGTCGTACGGGGTGATAGCGCTGGTATAGAGATGTTCGAATGGGGTCTCACCACAATCGATATTTTCGAAGGGCGTCCACCGGATAAAGTCCTTGGAGGTGGCTCGCCGGATCCAGCGTACGCCGCCCTTGAACTCTCGTCCACGTTCCTTCTCAATGGCCGCCGCTGAGTTGTCGGGGTTGCCAACCCCTCGTGCGTAAACAACATACTCTCCGCGCAGTTCGTCCCAGAAAGGCAGGTTGTGGGAGTCGAAGGGGCCGCCGGTGATGACTGGGCTGTCGGACAGCGGGTGCCACTGGATGCCGTCCGGTGACCCCAGGGGCACCAGTCCTCGCTCCACTCCCTCGACCGGTCGCGTACGGGCGAATGCCTTGTAGCGCCGGTCCTCTGCGGCGTCGGGATTGCTATCCATGAACGGGGCGAACTCTGTGAGTGGCCCGCCGTAGACGAGGTTGTTTTTCGTCGACCCTTCAAACTCGATGTGGTTGAGTTCGGGCTTCGTCCATTCGACGCCGTCCTCGCTCTCGGCAATTGCACAGTATTGCCAGCCGCCTATTTGTACGCCAACCTGCCCCGATGTCAAATAGTACATGCGCCACAGTGACTCCGTGTGGAGGACGACATGGTACCCCGAAAAAATGCTCTCCCAGGGATGCTCGGAGGCGATTGCTACGTCCTCTTTGACGGGCTCTTGAAGGACTCGCTCGACGCCGGTACTGTTGTCTAACCAGTAGTCGTCGACGAAGAGCTGGCGGTCTGTTCCGATCTGATCAGGTGCCTGGGTGCTCATGTTCCATCCTTGTGCTGGTGTCGGCGTCTGCTCGAACCAAGAGAGAGCCTACAAGCCGCTCATGAATTGAAAAATCTCGTCGTTGCGTCCCGGAAGTACCTCATGCCCAAAATCGGGATACACGCGGAGTTCCTTCTCGGATCGGATCTTGTTATATGCGGCGAATTGGGTTGAGGGCGGACAGACGGTGTCCATTAGTCCCACCGTCATCATAACCTTGCCTTTGATACGAGAGACCAGGTGCTGTATGTCGATGTAGCCGAGCCGAGTGAACGCCTCGTCTTCGCGCTCGTGGAGTGGGTCGAAGGAGCGGAAATAGACCTGAAGCTCGAGGTAGGCGTCCTTGGCCTGGTCCATCTCCCAGACGCGTTTGTAGTCGGACAGGAATGGGTAAACCGGCGCGACGCGTTTGATCTCCGGAACCAGGGACGCGCACGCAAGCGTCAATCCTCCACCCTGGCTGCTCCCCGTCGCCCCGACGCGATTCGCATCGACCTCAGGCATCGCCATCACGATTCTGGCCAGCTGGGCTGTGTCCAGGAATATCTGGCGGAACGCCAGTTTCTCCGGCGAGTCGCTGAGTCCGCGAACGATGTGTCCGTGTAGAGTGCCGCCCTTGACGGCCCCGGTGTCCTCGGACAGGCCGCCCTGGCCCCTGCAGTCGAGGGCCGCGACGGTATATCCGGCAGAGGCGAGACCGAGATGGGCACTCCATTCGCCTGAGTTCCCGGCGTAGCCGTGGAACACCACGACGGCAGGGTGAGGCTCCTTTGCCTCCCGCGGCTTGAGGACCTTGGCATGGACCCGTGCGCCCCCTACGCCGGTGAAGTACATGTCGAACAGTTCGTCGTAGACCGGGATGTCCACCAAGCGTTTGACTAACGTCGCCCGCAGCGTGTCTTTGAGAAGGCCTTTATCCCGCAGCCCAATCAGCCCCAACGCAGCAAACGTGTCCATGTTTTCCGCCGCTGAGACCGTAAGACCATTCTGCCGTAGCAGATGCGCAAACTCGATAATCTTATCGTCCATAGGATCTCTCGCCGCACGCCATTAGTGCAGCAGATCTTTCTCGTCTTGCGCTGGCACCGCCTCTGCTTTAGTTTTCTTTTGGCTGAGATATTCTTTGAGTTCCGCCTCTGCCTTACGC
>CAJWER010000329.1 GCA_913030785.1 uncultured Chloroflexota bacterium
GGGTCTGAGTAGTGACAGCCCCGGCCCGCTCGTATTGTGGGGGTCATGCTGCAATCATACCCCGGACAGACTCACACCCTGCGTATGGCCTGACGTGCTTCCTTTTCTCTATCGCGATCGATGATCGCCCTGCGCTTGTCGTAGCGTCTCCGCCCCTTCGCCAGCGCCAGCTCCACCTTGGCTCGATGCCCCTTCAGGTACAGCCGCAGCGGGATCAGCGTCAGCCCTCTCTCATCGACCTGCTTGGAAAGTCTAGTTATCTGCTCTTTGTGGAGCAGCAACTTGCGTGGCCGAGTAGGGTCGTGGCTGTCAGGACCTGCGGCTGAGTAGGGCGAAATGTGGGCGTTCATCAGCCACATCTGGCCCTTTTCGACCTTGCCGAAGGCCTCGGCGATGGTGGCGCGGCCCTCCCGCATCGCCTTGATCTCGGTGCCGAGTAACGAAAGTCCCGCCTCAATCGAATCGAGGATCTCGTAGTCGTAACGAGCCCTACGATTGATCGCGAACGTCCGGCCATCTTTCATGCTGATGAGATTAGGACCCCGAGGCCGTCTTGCGCTCCAGCTCTTCGATTGCGGCTCGGAGCTGCTGGATGTCGGCCTCTTGTCTGTCTCGGTCCGTTACCTCGATATCGGGGGTCAGTCCCTCGCCCTGAATGATGCGACCAAACGGCGTGTACCAGTGGGCGATCGTGATGTACAGACCACCGCCGTTGCTCAGAGGGCGCAGAATGTTGACGCTGCCCTTGCCGAACGTCGTCGTGCCGATCACGGTGGCCCTCTCGTGGTCCTGGAGCGCGCCGGCCAAGACCTCGCTCGAACTGGCGCTGCGCTCGTTGACGAGAATGACCATGGGGATGCTCTTGGCGATGCCCACGTCGCGGATCTTCCAGTTAGTTCGGGAGCCGTCGCCCTTCTGCACGTACAGAACGAGGTCCTGCTCCTCGGGGTCGAGGAACATGCTTGCGATCTCTACTACCGCGTTCAGGGTGCCACCATCGTTATCACGTATATCAAGGATCAGTCCTTCGGCGCCATCGTCGATGACCTGCTGCAGCATCTCTTTGAGCGCCTCGGGGGAGTTCGGGAAAAACTGGGTAAGCCGTATGTGTGCAAACTTGTCGCCAGGCTGGCTTCTGAGTACCACACTCACCAGCGGGATGACGTTGCGCTCGACAGAGATCAGGACCGGATCCAGCGCCCCCAGGTGCTTTACCAGCAACTGCACCACGGTGCCTTTCGGACCGCGAATTCTGGCGACGGCCTCCAGCAGGCTGAGCCCCTCGATTACCTCGCCATCCACCTCGAGGATGATGTCTCCCGGCCGGATCCCGGCGGCCTCCGCTGGCCCGCCTTCGATAGGGGAGACGATTATCAGCCGCCCTGCGCGGTTCAGGTTGACGTGGGCGCCAATGCCCTCGAAGTTTCCGCGGAAGACGTCGCTGAAGCTCCCCGTTACCACCTCGGGGCTGATGTAGGCTGTCTGCCGATCCCCGAGGATGGTGAGCATTCCTCTGACGGCCTCCTCCGAGAACGCCTCGGGGTTGAGGGCGGACGCGTCCACGTAATCGTCTAGGAGGAATGACCACGCTTCCCAGATGATGCTCAGGTCTTCCGGCACTGGATTGCGCCGTTCGACCGCCTTTTCAGGCTGAACGACCTCTGGGAATACGGGTGATTCAGGGTTAATGGACACGGCGTCAGGTGCGCTCGCCGTGTCGGACGATTCCGCGGCGTCACCATCATCGCCACCGCACGCAGCGGCTGCTATCGCAAGGAGGACCACCAGCGTGGCCAGGTACATCTTCAGGCGTTTTGGTTGTGCCAACAGCTATCTCCGTAAGCGGATCTAATCGCGGTCTATTCTAACACCAGGGGCATCGGCTCGACTATCTGCGCGTACGTGGGACTGGGCGTTGAGAGCAATCGCCTTGCATACAACGGCCTACATCCAAGTACAACGTCCGCCGTGTCGCACCGGGTTGCGCCGCGACAGCGCAGGGTGCTTTGCCGAGGAGAATTGAAATGGTTTTCACTGTGGAAAGACTTTTCTGGGCCTTTCAGACTTTTCACGGACTATTTGAAAAGGCTGCAAAAGGCCGAAAAGGCATTGAAATGAGACTTGACACGCCTGAATGGGCGACCTATATTCAGGTTGAACCGCCTATACATAAGATACTTTGACGAGGAATAGGATTCCCGGTGACATTTCAGACAGAAGACGAGCGACCTCGCAAACGCACCCGGATGGTGCGACAGTACCCGGTGCACACTCTCGAGGAGGCGCTCAGCGTCGCCACGGCCATCCAGGAGATCAATCGCGGAGAGCCTTTCGACCGTCTTTTGCTGGCTGGGACCCTTGGAACGACGCCTGCTAGCAGTAACTACACCAACAGGCTCAACGCGTCCCTTAGGTACGGCCTCACCGAGGGCGGCTATGCCTCGCAAAAGATTTCGCTGACAGCGCTGGGCCGGTCTATCACCGCGCCCACGGGCGGTCCGGAGCGGCGCGATGCGCTCGTACAGGCGGCGCTGAAGCCCGAACTGTTCCTTAACTTCTACCGGTCGCTGGACGGCAAACGAATGCCTCCGGACCAGTACGCGAAGAATACGTTGCAGCGCGAAAGCGACGTGCACCCGGACCTGACGAACGAGTGCCTGGACATAATCAAGCAGAACGGACTGTTCGTTGGGATCCTTGGCGAAATAGGCGGCGCGCTATACGTGAGCCTCTCAGGTGCGCACGCTCCGGCGGAGCTCCCCATGCCAGGCGTCGCGGTGACCGAGACCCTGGAGGCGGCAGGACCGTCGGCTGACCCGATGGGCGCGTCGGGGTCGTCAGTGATTGTCGCCAGGACCGCGAAGCTCTTGATCGCTCATGCCGGCGACCCGGGGGTTGTTGAGGCGATTCGGCGTACATTCGACTCGTTCGGCATCGGCTACGTGTCCATAGAGTCGGCGGACGCCGTTCAGCATCCGCCGGACCGTGCGACGTCGGAGGCATTGAGGTCGTGCGACGCGGCTGTACTGGTCCTAGCTATCCCTGAGGGTTTGCCCGTGGGAAGCCGGATCGAGGCGGGTAACAAGGAGAGCACGATCTTCATGCTCGGCGCAGTGGCCCTTTACGGCGACCGTGTTGTGCTCCTGCGCGAAAAAGGCCTGGAGCGTTTGCCGCAGGAGGCCACGCTGCGGATGTTGCAGTTCCGCCGCGAAAACCTGGACGAGCTATCGCTGCGCCTGCTCCAAGAGCTGCACCGAATGGACGTTATCCAAATACATGTCCGAAACGCCTGAGCCGACCCCAAACCCCAAATCGGGAATTCCGCGCGTATTTCCGTATAGGAATCTCCAGCTAC
>CAJWER010000330.1 GCA_913030785.1 uncultured Chloroflexota bacterium
GCCCGAGCGGCGCGACGAGGTCCCGGCAACCCGTCCTGTCGGATCGCTCACCTTCGACCTCGACGACGACGGCTATCCCGACATACTGTTCGCCAACAGCTCCCTCAGTACCATGGAGCACGACTCCGGCTGCTACGTGCTGCTCAATGGGCCTGACGGGTTTCCTGATCGGCCCAGCATCGTCCTGCCGTCGACACGCGCCCATAGTGTCGTATGTGCAGATCTCAATCGAAACGGCTATCTCGACGTGATCATCGGGGGCTACATGAACCCGGAGCTGCTGGTCTACCACGGCACCGCCGACGGACTCGACGTTGCGCACCCACAGCGGATCCGCATGGAGTTGAACGGGGTGCTCTACGATGACGTGAGGACGATGTGCATCGTGGACCTGAACAACGATGGCTGGCTAGACCTGGTCGTGCCGCAGGTATCTTCCGACCGCAGCTTCATACTCTGGGGAGGACCCGAGGGCTTCAGCATGGACCGACTCAAGGAGCTGTCGATCAGGCACGCGGGGCAGGCACAGGCCGCCGATCTGACCGGGAACGGCTACGCGGACCTAATCATGGGCGGCGGTCAATCTGGTCGAACCGGGCCTCACGGCTCCTACGCGTATATCTACTGGAACGGCCCGGACGGCCTGAGTGAGGACAACCGGACGATGCTGCCGGCCAACGCCGTGTCCAAGCTGGGGGTCGCCGACTTCAACAACGACGGAACCCTCGATCTTCTCGTGTGCTGCTACCATGCAGGAACGGTTCGCGACATCGACTCCTACATCTATTGGAACCGGGAGGGCAAGGGCTTCTCCGACGCGGATCGGATGCGCTTTTTCACCCACTCCGCATCGGGCGCGATGGTCGCCGACTTCAACGAGGATGGATGGACAGACATGGCGATCGCCAACCACAAAATAGAGGGAGACCACGTAGGCGACTCCACCGTCTGGTGGAACGGCCCAGACGGCTTCGACGAGCGTCGCGTCACCGGTCTTCCCACCCTCGGCCCCCACGGCATGGTTACCATAGACCCTGGCAATATCGTGGACCGGGGCCCGGAGGAGTTTTACGTATCGCAGTCACTTGCGCTTCCCGCGGACGCGTCGCCCGGTTCGATATCATGGGAGGCCGAGATTCCACCGAAGACCTGGGTCAGGGCCCAGATCCGCTTCGCCGGCAGCCAGACAGACCTCGAGGCAGCAGAGTGGACCGGGCCGCAGGGCCCAGACACCTGGTTTGAGAACGGCGATCCGCTGCCCGAGACCGCGCAGGGCCAATGGGTCCAGTACAGACTGGCGCTGGGAGCGACGAACAGCCTCGGCACGCCCCGCGTCACCAGGGTGGACCTAACCTACTCGCTTGGTCCATAGGGGTCTCGCCAAGCACCCAATATCCGAAACCTGCTTTTTTTACACCAATACGGGAGGCACAACAAAGTGGTCGACATGGTAATTCGCGGCGGTAGGATCATCGATGGGACCGGCAGGCCCAGCTTCGACGCCGACCTGGTGATCGACCAGGGCCGTATTAGGTACGTCGGCAGTGCTGCAGACATCGAGGGGACGCGGACGTATGACGCCACCGGAAGGGTCGTCTGCCCCGGCTTCATCGACATCCACAGCCACACCGACTTTCCTCTCTACGTCGATGGCTTCGCCCAGTCCGGAGTCCGTCAGGGGCTCACTACCGTCGTATCGGGAAACTGCGGCCACGGACCCGCCCCCGCGCCAAACAAAGAGCTGACCAAGACCATCACCATCGGCTACAACGAGGATTGGGGTCTGGACCTAGCTTGGACCACCTTCGGCGAGTACCTGGAGAGCCTTCTGGCACGAGGCCAATCGCTCAACGTGGCCCCCCTGGTACCCCATGGCGCGATTCGGTTGGCGGCCATGGGCTGGAACCCGGGCGCACCGACCCGCGCGGAGCTGGAGCACATGAAATCCCTGGTTGCGGAGGCAATGTCCTCCGGCGCCATAGGCATGTCCACAGGCTTGGAGTACTCCCCCGGCCAGCACGCCGAGGAGGCAGAGCTAGTGGAGTTGAGCAGGGTCGCAGCACTCCACGGTGGCATGTATGCCAGCCACATCCGTCAGCGCGGTGACCACTTCGAGGCTGCGGTTACTGAGGCGCTAAACATCGGACGCAAGGCTGATCTCCCAGTGCAGTTATCCCATCTGGGGCCGCGCCCCTACGCTCCTGCAGGGGCGTTCGACGCCGTTCTCGACATGATCCGTGGCGCTCGTGAGGAGGGACTCAAGGTAGCCATGGACACGTTCCCCGACATCTGGGGGCCGGCGCACCTGACCGACCTGCTCCCGCCCTGGGTATGCGAAGGTCCAAAAGAGGAGGTCGTTGCACGGCTCCAAGACCCCGCCACGGCAGACAAGTGCCGCGAGTACGTCGACCACCCCACCAATTTCCTCCTGCGTATCGGTGATTTCAGTAATTTCTACATCAACTATTCCAGGGCCCACCCTGAGTTCAAAGGCCGATCGCTAGAAGACATTTCCAAAGAGTTGGGCCTGGACCATACCCAAACCATCCTGCGCATCGCAGGAGATGATGGCCGGGACTTCACCGGGGTCCTGATCCGCCACATTTTTACGCCCCAGCAGGACCTGGACATGCTGCTCTCCGACCCGTACTGCAGCGTCGGCAGCGACGGCGCGATCGGTGCGATGGACGGCCTGCTCGGTGACATGGTCATGAACCGCTCCAGCTACGGCTACGCCCCTCGGTTCATAGAGGAGTACGCCCTCCAGCGCAAACTACTCACACTGGAGGAGGCTGTTCGCAAGTTGACATCCCTTCCGGCCGACTCGGCGCAGCTCCACGACAGGGGCCGTCTAGCCCCAGGGATGGCGGCAGACCTGGTCGTATTCGACCCCGAGAACCTGAAGGACAACTCCACCGACGACGCACCCCAGGCATACCCAAGCGGCATCGACATGGTAGCCGTCAACGGCCAAATCGTGCTTGAGAATGGAGATCACACCCAGAAAGTGCCAGGCCAGATACTAAAAATATAGGTTCCCGCCTCACTTAGCGCACCCTTCGAGACGCGGGGCGCTGCTCGCGCTAAGTGAGCGGGGTTCGACTCGCCAAGGAACCGAGAACCACCCTCACTATTATTATGTTGCCGGGGTGTGTGGAAGGGGGCAGGGCCCCTTCCACCTGGGTGTCACAGGGTGCCCCTCACATATATACTCTCCCTTTTCTCCCCGGAAAAGGGGCCGCAAAAACGCCGGGAATAGTTTCCCACATCTCCAAGGAGACAGACCAATGCCACAGAGTCCAATCAATGTCGGCCGCGAAAAGCAACT
>CAJWER010000331.1 GCA_913030785.1 uncultured Chloroflexota bacterium
GTGGCTGGAGTGGATGGGGAGCGTGAACATGCCATTCTGGATTTCCGCGCCCGACATCGACCCCTCGGAACTCCGCGACACGATGGCGGCACACCCTGAGGTCAATTTCGTGCTGGCGGAGGTTCACTACACTCATTTGTCCTGGGCGGCGCCTCTACTAGAGAGCCTACCGAATGGATACATAGAGATATCGAGGTTCGTTCTGTTCAATGGCATCGCTCGTCTCCTGGAGGCTATCGGTAGCGAACGCATCCTTTTCGGCTCTGCATTCCCTGAGTCCCCAATGGCGCCGCAACTTTACAACCTCCACCTGAATGGCCTGGACAACGATACTCTTGCTGCCATATGTTCCGGCAACCTGGAGCGATTGCTCGGAATTCAATAGCAGCGGACACGTTGGTGGCAAAGGGGTCGGACAACCCCAGCCGAGAGACTGGTCGTTCCGCGTGAAACGCCCCACGGCGGCGGCAATATCCGCGGCGGAGGCTATTCAAAAATGCTAGGTGAGGTGTTGGCACTCGCTTCGGCATTGTTTCTTGGTCTCTCCAGCGCCCTGGTCAAGAACCTCACTCCTCGCGTCAACGCCATATACCTGGCCACACTTCGACTGGTCACCAGCGCATTTCTTGCCGTCGGAATGGCTGCTGCAGTCGGGCAGTTGGGATCTGTCTTTGACGTGCCGCAAAAGACACTGATAGTTCTGGCAGGGGCTGCGGTTGTCATGATGATCAGCCATGTTTTTCTAGTGAAGGCGATCGAACTGGACGATATTTCCAGAGTGCTACCGGCCACCACTGGAATCTACATACTGCTCAGCGTGATTTTCAGCATCCTCTTGGCGGACGGCGGCGTTTCGACGCTGACGATTGTTGGAGGCTCAGTGGTCCTCGGAGGGGTCTACCTGCTCTCACGCCGACCAAGTCAAGATCGAAGCCAACCGCGCCAGGCCCTCAACGCCCCCGGACTTATGGCACTGGGATTCGCTTCGGGCACCAGTCTCGCGTGGGCCATTGGGGTCATGGTCATGGACGACGTGGTCAACATCGTGGAACCGATACCCGCCGCTGCAATTCGTATGTCTTTCATGGCCTTGATTCTCGTGGGGATTACGTCGTTCACGGGCGACATCCGACGTCTAAGCAAGTCGAGACTGGACATGTCTGTTGCCGGTGTCAGCGGCCTCTTGCTGGGCGCCTCCACGCTGACATTCACAGCTGCACTCAAGTGGAGTGCACCAGCTACAGTGGTGATCTTGAACTCGACCGCTCCCCTATTCGTTGTACCTATAGCCATCACCTGGTTGCACGAAAGGGTCACCAGGCAGGTGGCGGTGGGGACGGTCGCGTGTTTCGCGGGTGTAGTCTTGACCTTTCTATAGTAATTCAAGCTGCGCCAAAACCTATCCTGGAGATATTGCAATGACCGTGGGAGTCGGCTCAGGAGCCACGGTGGACGTGGGTGTCGGAACTATTGTGGCCGTGGGAGTCGGCTCGGGGGTCACAGTGGACGTGGATGTCGGAACTACTGTGGGCGTGAGACTCGACTCAGGGACCGCCGCGGATGTGGGTGTTGGCGCTGCGGTTGCAGTCGGACTCGGCTCAGGGACCACAGTTGACGTAGCTGTTTGGACTGCGGTAGTTGTGGGGCTCGACACAGGAGCCGTCGTTGATGTGGGTGCGGTCTGGATCGCAGAGGCCGTCGCGCGTGTTTCGGTGGGCACCGGTACAGGTTCGACATCATCCGTGCAGGCCGATAGCAGGACAAGTCCCGTGAGAGCTACGCCAGCGACAATGATGAGACGCCTCAAGGTGTGATTCCCTGCATGATCCAGACTAGGCGGCTGAAGACGGATAGTCTCCCTCAAGTCCAGAGCCGCTTCTCCTAATGTTTTTACGTCATATCCAAATGGACGGATTCCCTGGCTAGTAGCGAAACCCCTCCTCAGCCGGAACACCTTTTTCGGCACCAGTAGCTTCGAAATGGACCGGCCTGTGAGCCGTGCGATCTACGGTCAGTTTAAAGATATCGAAGCGATTGTAGCCGCCGACGACGTCGTGGTATTGCTTCGGTTCGACACATGCCGAGAGGTCTATATAGGCGTAGAGCAGGCCTTCAGATTCCTTCATCACTTCAGACACCGGCTTTCCGTGGGGTCCCATCACGACGGAGACCCCTCGTGGACTGCCGTCCAAGATTCGGCCGGCATCAGGGTCTCGGGCGGCGAGCAGATCTCGAGTGGCCTTATCCAGGAAGCCAGCCGCGACGATGTTGAAGGCTTTGGCCTCGAAGGAGTGAACCGCCGCACGAATCTGGATGGCTTGTTCAAGGTCATAATTGTCGGAGGGCACCTGGTCGTGGGTCGGCCACGTGGGCGGGTAAGTTGACATGTGAACCTGTTCGCCCTGAGCCATCAGGGTGTATCGTGCGAGTGGATTGGTGTTCTCCCCGCAGATCAACATGCCCAGGCGACCTATTTTGGTATTACTAACCTGGAGGCCAGCTCCATCTCCTCTTGCCCACACTAGCTTCTCATAGAAGGTCGGGACTATCTTCCTGTGGTGATTCAGGATGGCGCCATCGTCCCCGATCAGCACGTTCGAGTTCCAGATATTTCCAACGCTAATGTCCGTGCCCTCGTTAAAGCCCATCGACACGAACACGCCTTCCTCACGCGCCGTGTTGGCCAGCATGTCCAGTTCCGGACCCGGAACCCGAATCGTGTTTGCGGCCAGCGCACGGAAGAGGTCGTGGTTGTGAATCGGCGCTTGCAAGGCGCACCAGAGGGGAAACGCGGGGATGTATGTCTCTGGGAATACGACGAGCTGTGCGCCATTTCCGGCGGCCTCTCGGATGATGGAGCAGGCCTTATCTACGGTTGCAGTGACATCCATGAAGACCGGGGAGACATGCGCTGCGGCGACCTTGTGCAGCGTGCTTCCGCCGTCCGCTGGCTCGTTGGACTCGCCGACGAGATTCACAGGAGGGATGCCGGCTTGGGCGTAGAACACAACGGACTTCACCGGAACGACGGGCTTCACCGGAGGGATGTCGAACGCCGTCTCGCAGAGCGCAACGGACCTCACCATGCTTCCCCCCGCAAGCCAGCACCACAGCTGTCCGCTGTGGAGCTGGGTGAGCATGAGGTTCGTTGAGCACTTGGCACTGACGTGCCCGTGGGTCCGGTTAGGGTCCCAGTACGCTTCCTTTGGGTCCCAGTACGCTGTCTCTTCGTTAGTCTTCTTGGTTGGGTTGTCCGGCGGGACGACCGTCGTGCTGCTCTTGTCGATGCTGTTGTCGAGGGTGTTGGCGGCGGGCTGCTCGTCGTTGG
>CAJWER010000332.1 GCA_913030785.1 uncultured Chloroflexota bacterium
CCTACTCCACCCGCTATGGCCGGGCTGAGTACCGGTATCTGAATGTCTGCCCCAACTGCAACGCCGCTCATAAGAGCATTTTCTCTGGAGAGGGCCAATCAACACGGCCCGTTATCGCCCGTCTTTGGGCGCTCGGCCGTAGCGCAGGCGGCGACTAAATCGCGAGAGGGATTACCTAATCATTAGTAGGGGTGGCCGGTATCAAGCGGCGGCCCAAGGGTGAACCAGCTTCTAGTACAGGGTCGATCATCGAAGCATCGGACGTCGGTACCTGCTAATGATTGAGCCTGAATTCAAGTTACTAATACCTTGCCGGTTCGCCGCCGTCCGCATCATTAAGCTCCGTGTTATCCAGAAACCCTCATGGTTAGAGGTTAAGTAGTTCTCGCGAATTGCGATCGGTAGCAGCACGTGCGATGCCAGAGTCAGACTGGGCATCAATATTGGCAACTGCGTCGCGAAGGAGGCCTACGCCACCTCCATAGTCCGATCCAAACACTACGCCGCCGTCGCCCATGAGAAAACGTAGTGCTGTGATGGTACGGGCGTCAACGTTGGCAGTGTCGACCAAGAAATGGTTCTTGAATATCTCCGAGTAAGGCTGGTCGCCAACCTCGGTGTGGTGCGTCCACGACATTTTGCTCTGAAGTAAGGGAACTCCTCCCCCACCACTTCTGATCACCACTCTTAGTCCGGGGTAGCGGTCAAAGAGACCCGACGCAATCATTTGCATTACGCAGTCGGCGACCGGTGCGTCTGCGCCGGAGCTTGACATCACACCACGTCCTTCGTCCTCCAGTCGATCAATGCCTGGCGGACGTACGGTGCCCGCCCCTCCACCATGAAGGAAGATCGGCATTCCCAATTCCTCGGCGCGTGCGAAAATTGGCTCGCTCTCGGGGCGAGTGGCATAGTCACCGTTCGCATAAAGCATCACGGCTCGGAAACCTTCACTCGCCATCCGCTCAATCTCATTCGCGGACGCCTCGGCGTCTTTATAACTAACGGCAACACTACCAATAAAGCGGTCCCGGTAGGGCGCAATACGATCTGCGATGACATCATTGGACATGCCCACGAGTTCCATTGCGACCTTCGCGTCGAAGTGGTCGGAGTTGAGCCCGCCGCCCTGGCTGACAATCTGCATATCGATGCCCGCATCATCCAACACGCCAACGCGCTGTCCAAAATCAGGAGAGTCCTGGGGATAAGGACTGATAGCCCGCCCGCCGACGCTAACCACGTATTCCGCAACTTCAGTTGCTGTGTGATGTGAGTGCCAATCAATGAGCATAGGTGGGGCTCCTAATCAGGTACGGTATGGAATTAGCGTAATTCAGAGAACCAGCGGAACATGCGACCGGATGTGAACGTGAGCATACGCCCGCAGAGCCCAAACGTCACAGCGATAGGAAATCGCGAGAATCCACTGGCTACGTGGGGTCGTTAGACCTCTTCCAGCAACGTTATTTGAGGAGGGCCAACCATGCCTCCATCTTTCATCGCCTCCTGCTGCTCAGGTGACTGAAAGAACGCAAAGAAGGCTTCTTTTGATGGTGCCGTGCCGATGACGACGGGGCTGTTCGGCGCATCAATCTCCCTGTAAAGCTTGCCCGTCAGGCCCGCTGCTGTTCGTGCACCGGCACGGGCATCGAACAGGGTCTTAAATTTGTCGAAGTCTGCCACATGGAAACTAACAATTATCTGAATGCTCATATGAATAGCCTTCCCAAGTCGGTTTGGTGGACGCTGCTACCTATGGACGTGAGCATACGCCCGTAGGCCCAAAACATCACAGCGAGGGGCAATCGCGAGAGCACATCACTGCTACCTGGAAGGGGTGCCTGCACGCATCCGGCGGCCGCTAGCGTCGAGGCGAGCGTTACAGCATCTAGGAAATCAGCGCCCTGACAAGCGAGCCGAGTGCCTAGCGCTCTGGCAGTCGATGACCTATTCTTCGAGACAACCCTCGAAACGTAACGGAGGCTGGCCGATGCTGTTCCTCAACAACGACGAAGTGGCGCAGGTCCTCACGATGAAGGACACGATTGACGCGCTCGAGCAGGCGTACCGCGACCTCGCCGCGGGCCTCGCCGTCTGCCGGCCGCGCGTCGACATCCGCATACCCACCCACGATCCGTCCAAGACCTACCAGTGGGGCACCATGGAGGGTGGCTCCTCGACCTCCGGCTACTTTGCCATCCGCATGAAGTCCGACGTCATCTACCAGGAGTCCTACGCTGACACCCGCACGCAGGAGAAGTATTGCGTCGAGCCGGGCCTCTACTGCGGCCTCATTCTGCTGATTGACATCCAGAACGCCGAGCCGCTGGCGTTCATCAACGACGGTTTTCTCCAGCACATGCGGGTGGGAGCGGATTCGGCCATCGGCGCCAAGTACATGGCCAAGGAGGACGCGGCGGTCATAGGCATGATCGGATCGGGCGGCATGGCCAGGAGTCACGCCGAGGCTTTCGCCCACGTCCGCGACATCAAGCGCATCAACGTGTACAGCCCAACGGCCGCCCACCGCGAGGAGTACGCGGCCGAGATTCAGGAGCAGCTGGGGATCGAGACCGTCGCAGTCGACAGCGCGCAGGCAGCCCACGAAGGCGCCGACATCCTCGCGGGCTGCACCGACGCGGTGACGTCCGTGATCTTCGGGCGCTGGATCGGCGAGGGCACGCACGTCACCAGCGTCGGCGGCCGGCTGGACGGCGATGCGATGGAGCGGATCGACCGCTCATTGCGGCTCGGCTCAGCGCCGGCGCCGATCGGCCTTCCGGAGCTCGCGCTCCACGACGAGCTGCTGGCGTACGAGGCGAAGGGAACGCCCGGCGGCGCACGGCAGGCGCCTGATCCATTCGGTGTAGCGTCGCCTGGGCAGGGCGGCGGTAGGGCGCACGGCATCGTAGCGGACGACCGGGTCGTGTTCATGGAGCAGCTACTGTCCGGGGCGCCCGGCCGCTCCAGCCCAGGCGAGGTCACCTACTCGGCCCGCGGGAACATCCAGGGCGCCCAGTTCTTCGCCGTGGCATCGCGGGCGTACGAGCTTGCGAAGGAGCGTGGCCTTGGCCGCTCGATCCCAACGGATTGGCTGCTGCAAGACATCCGCGACTGAGGGCGGGCTCGCTACTTGATCGCCGCTGTCCCAGTGGGGAAACCGGCGCCGCCGTTCCGCATGGGGTAGGCCGTGCCGCTCTGGGCCTCGCCAAACGTCACAGCGATGGGAACTCGCGAGCGAGGGCCACTGCTAGCTAGAAGGGGTGGCCGTGGTCAACCGTCGGGGGTGGATGTACACCAGGTAATGGTCTACTGCCGCC
>CAJWER010000333.1 GCA_913030785.1 uncultured Chloroflexota bacterium
TTCATCGCTCAGCGCGATGGGATGGGTGTGCGGAGGACCGGTGGCGGTGATCGAGGCGCTGCTGCGTGCTGTCGGCGACCTCGGGACAGTTGTGATGCCTGCCCACTCCGCCGATGTGTCCGATCCTTCAAGTTGGGAACACCCGGCCGTGCCTTCTGATTGGTGGCCGCCTATTCGCGAGTCGATGCCCCCATATGATCCTCGGGTGACGCCAACCCTAGGAATGGGGGTCATCGCAGAGAATTTTCGGTCGTGGCCGGGAGTTCTGAGAAGTAATCACCCTACATCGTCGTTAGCGACGCTCGGGCCGCGAGCCAGCGAGATCCTCACGGAACAACCACTCGACGACCCACAGGGGGAACTCTCACCCCTGGCCCGTCTGTATCAGCTAGCAGGCCAGGTTGTTCTACTTGGGGCGGGCTTTGGCAGCAATACTTCACTTCACCTGGCAGAGCGGCGGGCCTTCGGAGACCGGCAGTCAAGATACCAATCCGGCTCCCCGATACTCATCGAGGGGCTCCGAGCGTGGGTCCAATACGAGGAGCCGGATGTCGACGAAACGGATTTCGAGCGCCTTGGCAGCGCGTTCCTGAAGGAATTGTCCTCAGTAAGCAAGGCGAGAGTGGGGGCAGGCAACGGCATGTTGATGCCCCAGGTGGACCTTATCGACTTCGGCGTCCAATGGCTGATAAAGAATCGTGACGAGTTGGGCCGCCCACTGGGCGAATGAATCTGTCACAATACTCCCGCGCCAATATCCTAGCTGGACGGTGACCCGATCACGGTCCGTGCGTGAGATAATTATGCCTAGTATCAGCGAGAGGGACCTATGACAGAACGTGCACCTGCGAACATCGGCTCCGGTCGCCAGCTATTCGTGGATGACCACTGGATCGCGAAGATTGATGGCGCCACCCGTAGACTGCAGTCCCCGATAGCTAGGGAGTCCGTGCTGCAAGGGGATCGCCGCTGGGACCACGACAGCGTGGCATTCATGCGGACCTTCCGGGATGGCGACCGATACCGCGCCTGGTACCGTTGCGACGCAGTGAGCGCGCCGGAAGTAATGAACCCGCGCTGGTCGGCGTACACGGAGAGCCAGGATGGCATCCACTGGGAGAAGCCTGACCTCGGCATCATTGAGTTCGAGGGCTCTCGCGAAAACAACCTGGTCTGGATGGGACCCGGCGCCAACATGGCGCCCTTCCGCGACGACAACCCCGACGC
Organism: uncultured Chloroflexota bacterium; assembly: GCA_913030785.1. Taxonomy (GTDB): domain Bacteria; phylum Chloroflexota; class Dehalococcoidia; order Lucifugimonadales; family CAJWER01; genus CAJWER01. Next base: position 1,228 of record CAJWER010000333.1, read on the forward strand.
CCCTGACGAACAGCGTTACAAGGCTGTCGTACGTGACAAGGACGTGTTCGCGATGGCCTCTCCCGACGGCGTCAATTGGAAGTTGATGCAGGAGGAGCCCGTCCTCACCGACCGCCCCTTCGACTCTTTTAACGTGCCCTTCTGGGACGCCCAGACCGGCAGGTACGTCATCTATACCAGGGGCGTGGACGGTACCGGAATCTTCAAGGGCGGGGTGCGCTGGATACGGCGAGCGACATCGCCAGACTTCATCCACTGGAGCGAGCTTGAGTCGATCGAGACAGGCGAGGTCCCCGACGAGCACCTGTATACCAACTCCTGTGTGGTGTACAAACGCGCGCCGAACACCTACCTGATGTTTCCATCCAGGTATGTCATCGAGCACACACCCGACCCAACATGGCCTCACGGCAACGGCGTCAACGACATCGTATTCATGTCCTCACGCGACGGGCTCCACTTCGACCGGAGCTTCAAGGAGGCGATCCTTCGTCCCGGACTCGACCGGGAGAACTGGCACGAGCGTGGCGTGTATATGGAGACCGGTATCCTGCACACATCTCCCGAAGAGATGAGCATGTACGCCAGCGACCACTGGAGGTACCCTACTACCCGCATCCGCCGGTACACATTCCGCACCGACGGCTTCGTCGCCGTCAACGCCGGCTATGGCGGCGGTGAACTCGTGACGCACCCGCTGGTCTTCGAGGGCAGTGAACTGGAGGTCAACTACTCCACGTCGGCCGCCGGGTCGCTCCGTATCGAGGTTCAGGACACGGAGGGTCACCCGATACCAGGCCTGACCATAAACGACTGCCCGGAGATGTTCGGCGACGAGATCGAGGGAGCCATCACGTGGAACTCTGGCGCGGCCCTGGGCGACCAGGCGGGAAAGCCGGTACGGCTGCGATTCGCACTAAAGGACGCGGATCTGTTCGCGTTCCGCTTCCGGCCGACCGGCTCTTGACCCTTACCTCTAGGATTCGCTCTTGATCCGGAACGCTATCGACCTGATAAAACGGTTCGTACCCATAGTTGTGATCAGCACCATTGGGGTCGCAGGCTTGCTGGCCATTGGCATCGGCGTCGCGGATAACATCGGAGGGCCAGCCGCACCGGCGCCGACCTCCACGCCGAGGCCAACCGCCACACCTTTCGCCAGGCCGACCCGCACGCCGCCGTACGTCGCACCGACGCCTACCCCCCAGCCCAGCAACATCCGAGAGATCGGCAGCAGACTCGAGCCCATGGTCGACAACTGGCTCATGGAACAGTTGCAAAGGACGACCTTCAAGCTGCACAGCCCCACGCCTCGCGAGATCGTACTGGAATTCGATCAGTCGTGGGAGGGCTCGGTCAGTAACTATGCGGGGGTCTTGAAGGACGGCGATCTCTACCGCATGTGGTACCGCGCGCTGAACGAAGAAGAGGATGGGCGCTACACTGCCTACGCCGAGAGCGACGACGGGATAGTGTGGACACGGCCGGTCTTAGGCCTGGTCGAAGCAAAGGGCTCAAAGGAGAACAATATCGTCCTTGATGGGACCGACGCATGGAACCTGAGCGTGTTCAAGGACGCCAATCCCGCGGCGAATGACTCCGAGCGTTACAAGGCCATCGCCAGAGGCCCCTCCGTTGATGGCCGCGATACGATACGGGCATTCGTTTCACCGGATGGATTCCAGTGGCAACCCACCGAACAGGACACGATCCTGGTTGCACCGGAAGACGGCTGGCCCAACTTCGACTCTCACAACATCGCCTTCTGGGACACAGAACAGGAACAGTACGTCGCCTACATACGAGGATGGATCAATCCGGGGTTTCGTAGTATCCGTCGCAGCGTCTCGGATGACTTCATTTCATGGTCAGAGCCTACGTTCATAAATCTCGGATCAACCAAGCTCGAGCACCTGTACACCAATGCCGCGACTCAATACTACCGCGCGCCCCACATCTACATGATGTTTCCAATGCGCTTTACGCCGGATCGACAGTTCGACGCAGACTGGCTCCACGACGGCCTCTCGGAGGCTGTGTTCATGACCAGCCGCGACGGGC
>CAJWER010000334.1 GCA_913030785.1 uncultured Chloroflexota bacterium
CTCGGCCTGTCGCAGCTTGGTGATGATCTGTTCCGTACTGAATCGCTTGCGTGGCGTCCCACCTCCTGGTCGTAACACCCGAATTCTACCGCTCGGGCTGGAACGATTTCAGGGGGGGCAGGTCATGCTCAGAACGCGGTCGTTCCGCGTCTCGGGTGAGGTGACCTCTGGCTGCTGAACGTAAGACGCACACCGAGTCATCGGCACGCCCTCTTGTCGTCAACTTGACACTGTCCGCGTCGGCCTGCTCTGACCAACCCGAAGGTTGGCACCGGCAGGATGCCCCATTGGGCTCAAGGTTCGCGGTCCATTTGTCACGCGTTCGTGCAAACGGTACGCAGGCTCATTTTCCTGGCCTCGATCGCAGGTTTTTAGTACCGTTTGCTCAGAAACGGTTTTCGTCCGGGACGCGCGTCTACGGCCACATAGCATCTATCGTCTGGTGAGCGGCAGAAGCTGAACGGGCGAGGCCGATGGCGTGAAGGATCGCCATGCTCGAAGATTCCTTCGGCGTCAAGGTCGAGCTGGTTGAGCGATGGGATACCAGCGGAGCGGAGCACAGGGGGCAGGTGATGCGAACAATTTCCGTGGCGGCGCTTGGTTTGTTTGGGCTCGTCGTGTCCATCAGCGGTTGCGGTGCCGGGCCGACGACAGAGGAGGTGCCTGCGCTATCAGCTGAGATGTCTGGAGCATCGGCTGACGCGCCTGGCAGCTCGCTGAAGGATGACCTCGTTGGCACGTGGGGCCTGTCATCGGTCGAGTTGCGCGATGCGGCAGGGCTGCTGCTGCCCCCACCGGAGGCACCCGGGTTCGGAAGCCCCGGGGCGATAGGCCTACTCATCTGCGACACGGCCGGGCATATAGGCCTTGCGATCATGCAACAGAACCGGCCGAAGTATGAGCAGCCGACGCCGGAAGAGGCGATGGCCGATCTGGAAGGATACACCGCGTTCTTTGGTACGTACACCGTGAACGAGACTGATGGTCTCGTGACGGCACATATCCAGGGCAGTCGCGATCCGCGCCTGACCGGTACCGAACAGACAAGAGCTGTGGAGGTATTAGGGGATCGGCTAACCGTGGAGGTCCCCCTGAGCGCTTCCGGAGTGCAGCCCACCCTGGTGTGGGAGCGGTTGCCTGAGATAGCAGAGCTGACGCCGACACATCGGCGTGTTATCGGTTTCTGGAAGCACGTACCGAATGAAGGTGACACAGTCGACGATCCACTACTCAGACCGGGGTTCATCATCTACACCAGCACGGGACGTATGATGGTGCATCTGATGTCGCCGGGTCGCGATACGTACGCCGCCGGAGGACCGACCCCAGAGGAGGCGCAGGCGGCGGTGAGCTCCTACACCAGCTATTTCGGTCCCTTTAGCGTTGACGAAGCCGGAAGCTACTTCGTCCACCATCGCGTTGGCCACACGCTGGATCTCACAGATCGACCGCAGTCGGAGCGACGAACCGGTCTGGATACGGACGGCCAACGGTTCTACGAGTTCGTGGATAATAGGATGGTGCTGCGCTTCTTGTCGACCGCGGGGGTGAAGCCCCCACCGAGCTCCGGTGAAGCTGAATGGGGTGGGATGATTACCTGGGAGCGGATGAGTCCCGGTCCGGGGTAACGTGTTACAGCTACAACGAGCGCGGCACGGCGGAGCAATGGATCACGGAAGGCAAGCAGGCGACGCACTGGACGCGGTTGCCGGGCGCAAGCGCTAGGTTTCCGTCCCGACCGGTGGGCCGACTTCGTCCTGGGGACCGGGCACGGATGCCCATGTTCCTGGTGATCCTAGGTCTCTACATTAATACCGATTTGGAGATGAGAGTGTAGAGAGAAGTAGAGAATAAGTATCCGACCTAGGAACGCTCGGAACACCGGATTCCGGCGGCCCGGCGTCGCCCTGAGCCGCTGAGGCAATCACTTCTTCCTCGCCGCCCAATACTTCTTCATCCGGGCCGAGACCTGCTTCTTCTGCGCGGCCGTCATGGGTGTGCGGGTTCGCTTTGTCGCGGCGGTTTTCGTGACGGCCTTCTGCGCAGCCTGCTTGAGATCGGCTGAAACACCTGCGAGAGCGGAGATCGCCGCGTCCACTCGCGAGATCTGAGCTTCAAGAGCGGCCTTTTCCTGCCGGAGGGACGCGACGATGGTGTCGAGCTGACTCATTGGTTCTCCAAGAAGAGGCCTGGAATTATGTATCTTACCAAGAACGATGTCGCCAACCAATAACGGATAAAGGGGAACGCGAGCACGGCATTTGAACATCTTGAAGTTCCCACCCGCCGCCTAGCCGTTCACGGGATGCAATCGATGCAGTAGCGCCGTCAGTGAGGCCGCGAGGTCCGCGTCACTGGTCGAGGGCATGGCGGGCACCTCTTCCGCCGTCAGAATATCGATGACGCCCTCCATCTTGAGCGCCTCGGACGCATCAACGTTGCGCACAATGGCGTTCGGCATGGGGCTGACCAGCAGCTTGACGAAGACCATGCCTTCGACCCGATGGTCCTCCGCATACTTCGCCCGCCCGGGTCACCTTGGCGTAGAAATCCGGCGGCGAGTAGTTCTTGCCGGGCAGTGGGTTGTCAGCCACGTCCGGCCCTCCCCCGGATGTCGCCGGTTGCACGACACCCTGACCAGATCCGCACATTACACCCTAGAATTGTTTAAATCGAACTGAGGCGTTTACCTCGCGAGTCCGGTCTTGGCCCTGGAGTCGCCCGCAAGGCGGATTCGGGGAGTCGTTGCGCCCTCAGGCCGCCGAGAGGTCCGTTTTCTCGCCGAATCGAGTCTCGTCAGCCAGTCCAGGACGGCGCCGGGGTTGGGAGAGCGGTTTGGAATTGCGTCCTCTCTAGTCCACCATTCTGGTCAACCATCTTTCCTCCCGTGGCCTGACCGGGGCACAGTGCGCTCGCCGACGGGTCGACCACAAACTGCGGCTGAAAGCTACGCACGGAGGGCTTGGCCACCATCGGCAGAACGAGCGATCCTGCAGGCTACGTCACGACCAGCCACAGATCCGAGTGCATGGCGGCACGAGGCAGGCGTCGAGGCGCACCCGCGTCAGCCTGGCCGTGCCAAGTTCAGATCATAATCGGGCCGTGGACCCGATTCGCTACGCTGCACCGGCTCGGTCTCAAGTCCGCCACGCTTCAGCAACTACTGACCGACGACGGCGCCATGCCCTGGCGAATCTGCCGGGTGGACCGAGGACAGTACACGGTGCTCGACGTCGGCCTGGACAACGCGGTAGCACGTAGGCGTGTCCGACCGCCCGATGAGCCG
>CAJWER010000335.1 GCA_913030785.1 uncultured Chloroflexota bacterium
GGGGTTGGAGCCTCGTCGCCCCACGGGAAACTCGGAGCCGCAGTGCCACTGTCACATGGCGTGGGTACGGTACTGGCTGCCATCTCCCATTCGGCTTCGGTCGGCAGCCTTCTGTGCGCCCAGTTGCAGTACGCATTGGCCTCGTACCAGTTTACGTGCAGCACAGGGTGGTACGGCTCCAGGGGCACCAGTTCGCCGAAGTCTTCCCTATACCAACGGCCATCCGAGCCCTTATGCCAAAACCGGGGAGCTGCTGCCTTGCCGCGGCGTAGCCAGTCTTTGCCCCGTCTGCCCCAGATGCCCTGCAGGTGATAACCATCTGCCTCAACGAACTCTACGAACTCGGCATTCGTCACCGGTGTTGCGGAAATGGAGAAAGGCTCGATTTCCACCGAGTAGCCCCACTTCTCGTTGTCAAAGACAAAAGGAGCGCCAGGGTAAGCTCCGAGGCAGAAGGGCCCACCGGGCACATCGACGTCATGAAACTGGAAATCGCGGTCGATGGCTGTCAGCAGCGGGGTAGCGCTGCCAGTCGAAATGTTCGGGCGTGGGTATCCGAGGGTTTGACGGATGAACGTAAGGGTTTCCGCGTGCATGTCCTCGTGGAAGATGCAGAGGAGGTAGTAGTAGATCTCCTCTGCCGATGGTTCCCGTGAGCGCAAACGCTCGATGGACCGATCGAGAACCGTTGCGATGTATTCAAGGGTCTCGGACCGAGAGGGAAGGGAGAACTCAGCGCGCTCAAGGGGGTACGTCATGGACGAGTCATAGAGGGAATCAGAATCCTTCATCACGGAGTCGGCTCCGTCCAAGTGCCTCAATATCCAATACTCTTGAAACCAGCCGACATGCCCCATCTCCCAGATCGGCCGCTCGACCTCCCGCATCAGCACACCCTGCAGCTGCTCGTCGGTCAGGTCGGTGAGCAACTCCAATTCATGGGCGCGGCGCTCTCGGAGCAAGTGGCGCAGGTCGAGGCTGCTAGTGGGCATAGTGGTTGCCAAGGAATACCTCCGAAGGTCTCGGGCGACGGGAATGGAACGGCTTGTAGCGACGGTCCGGTAATCTGTAGCCCACCAGACTCGGGTCTGAGGGAGCGCGAGCTATGCCAATCCTCAAGGGTGAAAGCATACCAAACCTCAGCCGCCCGGCCGCTAGCTGGTGCCCAAGCCCGATTAACGAAACCGATGCGCTCGTTAGCGCCTGTAGCCCGTAGAGCGCTACCGTTGTTATTCCGCATTTGGTTGCGGTACGCTGTTTTTTCCTATTGCGGCGTGACCGCGATTGTTCATGGAGCCATCATGTGGGTCTCAGAGACTAACCCGCCCGTGCGGCGGGTCCAGATAGTATTGCTGCTCGTTCTCACGACTTTTGTCGGCGCCATGTGGGGGCTCGAACGCACCACTATTCCGTTGATAGCCGAGGATGAATTCGGGATTACCTCATCCGCTGTCACGCTCTCGTTCGTAGCCGGATTCGGCGTCACCAAGGCATTCGCCAATTTGGTCGCCGGTGGACTGATGGATCGCATCGGTCGTCGGCGGGTACTTCTGTTGGGTTGGCTGATCGGAGTGCCCGTCCCCCTGCTCATCGTCTGGGCGCCATCGTGGGAGTGGGTGATTGTCGCCAACTTGCTCCTCGGTGCCAATCAAGGGCTGGTCTGGACGGCGACGATCATGATGATGATGGACCACTTCGATCCGCGTCGCCGTGGCCTCTCCACCGGGTTGGTTGAATTCGTCGGTTACACCGGAGTCGCAGGCCTCACGTTTGCGACGGGGTTTCTCGCCACGACCCTCTCTCCCCGTCAGATCCCGTTCCTCATCGGGCTGGCGCTTGCAGTCGTTGGTGTCATCGTTTCGCTGGTGTTCGTGAGGGAGACGATGCAGCGGGTACAGGCGGAGGTCTCCACCCACGCGAAGCCGAGCTTCCGCCAAGCGTTCGCTGACGCCGCGCGAGACCGTACCTTGCAGAGCTGCGCCCAGGCCGGGTTGGTCACCAAGATCAATGACGCTGCCGTCTGGGGCCTCCTGCCACTTTTTCTGGCGAGCCAGGGCGTGGGAATCGTCCAGATCGCGATCGTAGCCGCTGTGTACCCCCAGGTCTGGGGGGTAGGGCAGCTCGCCTCGGGTCCACTTGGCGACCGGATCGGTCGCAAGCCATTGATTGTGTGGGGCCTGTTGTTGCAGGCGCTCGGCATTTGGGCGCTGGCGGCGTCCGGCGGCATGATAGAGCGCGTCGCAGGAGCCGCGATCCTCGGCGCTGGCACCGCCGCCGTCTACCCAACACTGATTGCCGCGGTTGGCGATCGTTCACACCCTCTAGCGCGGGCCTCGGCCGTCGGCGTATTTCGCTGGTATCGGGATGCCGGTTTCGTGGTCGGTGCGCTCGTAGCCGGAGGCTTTGCCGACCTGGTTGGCTTCAGGATGGCTTATGTCATCGTCGGCTCCATCAGCATTGCGTCCGCGTTGTTCGTCGCTATTAGAATGGCGAGCCGTGAGATCTTGTGGGCCGATCTACACCGTGCATCTACAGCCGATGACGCTCCTCCACATTGAGTGCCTGCATCCCTGTCTGTACGAGCCTTATCTGTCGGCGGCGTATCCCGCCCGCGCCACACCTTTTCAAAAACTAAACCAATGACGTGGCCTCGACAATGAGCATTTCTCCCCACTCAACTGGCAGTGCTAGAGGCGAACAAATAATCGTAAGGGCAGGAGTGAATCTACCAGGATTCTCGGTTTGGACCTCTTGGGTCGCGGCTGCGGCTCCCGTCGTATTCCTGGTTGCAGGGACGGCCGCCACGATTGCTGCGCCAGGCTTCAATTCAATCGAATCTCCTATCAGTGCACTTGCGGATCCGACTCGCCCCTACTCCTGGATTATCAGTATCGCTTTCATCACCTATGGGCTAATGGTCCAAGGGCTTGGGTTTACGCTCTACGTCTCGACCAATCGTTTGTTTGCGAAAGTTATGCTGCCGGCGTTGATTTTTCTGTATGGGAGTGGAGGCGTTGCCGCAGGCATTTTCGTAACAGGAGGAGCCAACATTGTCGTATTCGGGTTCTCCGAGGGAGACCTGCACGGGATGGCTGCCTGGACAACATTGCTTGCAATCATGATGCTCATGGCCCCTGGGGCATTCGCACAAGCGCTAGGTGGTGAATCAGCGGTGATACGCAAAGTTTCGCTGGCTTTGTTCGTTCTGACAGCCATCGCTGCAATAGCCTTCATAATCATGCCTGCGGAACTTGGCCTGAGAGGCCTCTTACAAAGAACT
>CAJWER010000336.1 GCA_913030785.1 uncultured Chloroflexota bacterium
GGGATGGTGCCGTCGCTCAGCCGCGCCGCGCCCTCGCCCTTGCCGCCCTTGCTCTTCGCCTTGGCCGTGTCCGGCGGCCAATCGCCCGAGGCGACAGAGTCCGTGCGGGCCTTGGTCCGCTCGTCCATGCTCTTGTAGGCCCAGAGGTGGTAGAACTTGTTGCTTCCCTGGGCGCTGATCCACGCGCCGGCTAGGGGCGAGTACTTCTGTCGGCGCGGCAGCATCTTCCCCCACTCCTCTACGACCTTGCCGAGGGTACCCGCGCCGTAGGTGTACACACGCAGCTCGTAGAACTCGCCCAGGCTCTGAGGCCCTGACCAGTCCTCCATCAGCGACGTGGCGCTCAGGTACACGGACTCCATCTCCAGGATGTCGTCGCCCTTGGGCGGCCACGATTCGTCGGGGTTCGCCGCCAGCTCCGCGCGCACCTGCTCTCCGTGGGCCTCGAGGGCTCTCTTGCCGGGTCGTTCGACTGCGAGACATCGGCCCATGACCTGGAGATGCCCCCCCACGTCCGCGAGGGTCATGGGGCCAAGACGTCGTTCAGGGTCAGAGATATACTTCTCTACCATCCTTCTTCAAGGCGAATCATGTACAACCCCCTGACCATAACAGGACGTTTTACGACGCGTACGGCACCCTTGAGTGGGACAGGCTGGAAACTACTGCGTACGGTCGCCTACAGGGGATCATTCACGCTGACTTCTTGAGACCTTTTGTTAGGTCTGAGGATCGTGTGCTTGACGCCGGGAGAGGTCGCGGCCGTTTCAGTATTGTGGCTGCCGAACTGGGTGCGACCGTTACTACACTAGATCTTTCCGACCGCCAGCTTCAAATCGCTCGTAAGCGGATTGCCTAGGCCAAGCTATACGGTCAAGCCGAAGGGTCGTACAGCAGGACATTTCGGATCTGTCTAACTGCCCGGAAGGTGCCTTCGATGTAGTCGTTTGTTACGGTGGAGCCCTGTCCCATGTGTGCGAACGCCGAGCCGAAGTAGCCGAGGGACTTATACGACTGCTCTGGCCTGGAGGGATTGTGCTGATAAGTGTGATAAGCAGATTTGGCGTTATCACCGACGTTGTGCGCCGCGCCGACCTACCAGCTCTCAAGGATCCGGAAGGCTGGCATTTCTGGAGAGTAGTCCAACAAGGAGACCTTCCCGGGCTCTACTTCCCTCGCGTGGACATGCAGCATCCGGCGATGCACCTGTACTCGGGAGAGGATCTGACGAGCCTCTTTCAGGATTGCACGGTACTTGTGCTCTCGGGCAGCAATGTGTCAACCTTCGAAAATTCGTAGACTTTCGCGGAAGTGGAAGCCGATCATGAAGCCTGGTCGACGGCTGTGGAGATCGATCGGAGGCTCAACTATGTCCCAGGGCTAGTCGACACTTGGTTCCACATAATCATGGAAGCCCAGCGGCAAACTGACTAATCGAGGTTTCGTCGATCCGTCCCTACGGAGCGTAAGGTACGCGCTCTAGTTCGTAGACGTGGGACTTCCAGACTTCGTGGTGGATTTCTTCGAGGGCTATCTTGCCGGGGCGTTCGACGCCGAGGTGTCGGCCCATGACCTCGACATCTGTTTTGGTTAGGTATTCGCACCTCTTTTCAAGCCCTTCTAGTGTGGTTTTTTCACCGCCCAGCATGATGTAGTCCAGGCGCGTTTCGTATGGCGCGAAGATGGTGCGCATGACCTCGCAGGCCTTGTCGAATATCTCACGGACCAGGCGTTCGCGGCTTCGTTCGAAGCGTCGCTGAGACGAGCCTCCCTGCTTGTGTCGGTTTTTTACGTGGCGGGACCCGGACTTGGACGCTATCAGCTTTTCGCCACGGATTACGCCGATCGCGTAGTTGCCCAGCCTGAGTAGGACGACTCCGACCGTGAGGTTGCGGTCGAGTATTTCTGTCAACGGATAGCTATCGAGACCCTCTGCGGAGAAGTCCTTTTCGATCGGAAATGGAGGGGAGATGGCGATGGCCGAGTCCTGGCCCTGGAAGATTGCCAGCCCTGTCTCTGATGTGGGTACTTCACGCAGGATATCGGCCACCTCTCGCCCCATATATGGACCGGGATTCTGTGAATCGGGTTTGACGTACAGCGTGCGGTACGGCTCATCCGAGCCTTTGAGACTGGCGAGCAGTTTGCGGAGGCCGTACGCTGTGACCCAGCGTCGCCTGACTATGAGGTAGTCAGGCGACGTGTTGGAATTGTTGTGAGCGATTTCTGGCATTGCTTGCTACAATTAGGGTTCTCGACGGCTGTCTTGGTAGAACATACACTACGGATTGGTTTCAGTATACATTCAGGACTAAGAGGGAGAGCAGTTGCGAATTGCCATAGGTTCGGACCACGCCGGATTACCCATTAAGGCCCCTCTAGCGGGGTACATTGAGTCCCTTGGCCACGAGGTGGTGGACGTTGGACCAATGTCTTTCGATCCGGACGACGACTATCCGGACTTTGCCGCTGAGGTCGCCCGAAAGGTTGCAAACGGTGAGGCTGAGCGCGGAATCATGATGTGTGGCAGCGGTGTGGGCGCGAGTGTCGCGGCCAACAAGATTGTCGGCGTTCGGGCGGCGGTCTGTCACGACGTGTATTCGGCGCACCAAGGTGTGGAGCACGACGACATGAACGTGCTTTGCATCGGGGCCCGCATCGTAGTTGAAGAGGTCGCGAAGGAGTTGGTGGCTGCCTTCGCTGGGGCCCACTTCTCGGGTGAGGAGCGGCACCAGCGGCGCCTGGGCAAGGTACTGGCCCTGGAGGCGGAGATGGGTAACGGCCCTTCGACAGGCTCAGGCTGAGCGGGTCCATTAGGATCTTCGACAGGCTGGGGCTGAGCATTTTTTCTGCCGATACTGCGTCCACTCAGCTGGTCATTTGTTCACTGTGACCACTATGCGTGTGCCAACCAGCCATGGTGCTTCTACTATGTGCAGGCGAATTGTCTTGGGATGAGGCTGGTGGGTCGAAATGACTACCTCTGTGTCGTACTGCTGGCCGACGCCGCTGATCGCGAGTTCCATTGTGGTGACTCCTGGGTCTGTCTGACCTTGTGTGGGCCTGGTGTTTAGCTGTATTCGGAACCCATGAGGCATGCCACGGGCCTGCGGGTTTCCTCTGCTTCCTGGAAGGCGGACGAGATTCTGCCGGCGTCTTCGTCGGTCTCGATCAGGTAGTAGTTTATTCCCCAGGCGTGTAGAATCGGCTCGGTGTAGCGTGCTGCTGAGTCGGGCGTTGCGCCGTGGCGGGTCCAGCCTCTGTACCCGA
>CAJWER010000337.1 GCA_913030785.1 uncultured Chloroflexota bacterium
GGGTCGGCGATGGACCTCAGTTCATGTCGATCGGCGGGGGCGCCAGCGACAACGCGAGCATCAACCACCTGTGTCTCGCGGTCGACAACTTCGACGCCGACAGGCTCGTGCGGATCCTCGACGAGAACGGTGTCGCGGCGTCGGACGCGTCCGGCCCGATGCAGTCGCGCGTCAGGATGCGCGGGGAAGAGTTCGGCGGTGCGCCAGCGGGCACACCCGAGCTCTACTTCGGAGACCCGGACGGGGTAGTCATCCAGCTTCAGGACTCGACCTACTGCGGCGGGGCCGGGCTGCTCGGCGAGCAGTGTCTGGCGAACCCGGAGCCGGCGCCAAGCGGCGGGCTGCTCACCGTGCGCGACTACAACCACTTCACGATCTTTGTCACGGATCAGGAGCAGTCCATCGCGCTCTACCAGCGGCTGTTCGGCATGCCGGTCGACACGTACCAGGGCGCCCTGCCGGTGCTCAGGGTCGGTTTGGGCAACCAGTTCCTGGCCCTGGCCGGCGCCGGCGGTGGTCCGCAGGGCGCGATCATCCACCACGCCTCTCTCAGCGTCGACGACTTTGACCCCGACCGGATCATCGAGGTCCTCGCCGGCTACGGCGTCATGCCCATTGAGCTGGTGGAGCCCATTTCGCGCCTCAGCACAAACAGCATCTCGTGTACGGCGGCGTTCACGCAGATAGCCGCGATCGAGGCCCTGGAAGGCCCCCAGGACGAGGCCAACCGCATCGTCGCTGAGTTCAAGAAGCGACGCGACATCATCGTCAACGGCCTGAACGACATACCGGGCATCCGCTGCCCCATGCCGAAAGGCGCCTTCTACATTTTCCCCGACATCAAGGGTACGGGGATGAGCAGCCGAGATTTCGCCGACGGACTGCTCAACGAGGCTGGTGTAGCCTGCCTCGCAGGTGAGGCCTTCGGGAAGTATGGGGACGGTTGCGTCCGCTTCTCCTTCGCCAACTCCAGCGAAAACATCGCAATCGCACTGGAACGTATCGACAAATGGGTCCGCTCCAAGAGCTAGGCGCTACGCGCGCTATATGGGCGGGACCAGGCATGCCAAGTTGGCCCAGCCCGCTTTACCTGGATGAGCAGAGGGGCGTGGCCTATTTGCCAGGTGTGAGAGGGTGTCCCTCACTTACCTGATTTTTTTCCTTTCTATTCTGGGGAAAGAATGTGGAACATGAGGTTTGGCGTCACGATTCGATCCTGCATCTAGTCCTTAGCCCCCTCCTCAGGTGAGCATGCCACAATCCCCAAACCCCACACATCACACCGCGAACCCCGTCTTCCGGCTCGCCCTGGCCCAAATCAACCCTACCGTCGGCGCCCTAGACAGCAACACTGCCAAGATCATCGAGTATGTCGACCGCGCCCGCGAGTTTGGCGCGCAGATGGTTGCCTTTCCCGAGCTAGCCATACCCGGCTACCCACCCGAGGACCTGCTCTTCAAACCACAGTTCATCCAGGCCAACATAGACCGTATGCACCGTGTCGTGGAGGCGTCCAAAGGCATCACGGTTGTCGTGGGATTCGCCGACGACGACAGCCACATCCGAAATTCCGCTGCGATCGCTCACGATGGCCAGCTCGTCGGCGTCTACCACAAAGTGTTCCTGCCCAACTACGGTGTTTTCGACGAGGAGCGCTATTTCCGGGCGGGCGACGAATGTCCTGTATTCGTGCTCAACGGAACACCCGTGGGCATCAACATATGCGAGGACATATGGCGCGCCATCGGCCCTACTACGGTCCAGCAGTCCGTAGGCGCGAGCGTCGTTGTAAACATCAGCGCCTCACCATTCCACGCTGGCAAACGTCTGGAACGCGAGAAGATGCTCGCAGAACGAGCGGTGGACCACGGGCTGTTCGTAGCCTACCTGAACACAGTAGGCGGCCAGGATGAGCTCGTATTCGATGGCGCCAGCGTCTTCATCGACCCCTCCGGGAACGTCGTCGCCAGAGGCTCCCAGTTTGCTGAAGAACTGGTGGTGGCCGACCTCGACCTTCAGGCCGTCCCCGAGCCACACACACCCATCCAATCATCTATCGCAGGGATTGGAACGCCGAGCCGCATCGAGGTCCCAACTACCGCGCCAGAGCTCCAGCCGCCCCTCAAGGTGAAGGAGCCCACTGTCTACGAAGGAGCCTCGGAGATTTATGCCGCCCTGGTCACCGGCACCCGCGACTACGTCAAGAAGTCTGGATTTGACAAGGTCTTGATCGCCATCTCAGGCGGAATAGACTCCAGCCTCGTGGCGGCCGTCGCAGCAGACGCCCTGGGGCCCGACAACGTGGTAGGGATATGGATGCCCTCCCGCTACTCTTCCGAGGATAGTATGCTGGACGCGACCGCGTTGGCCGACAACCTCGGTATTGAACTGCGGACGATATCCATCGAGGAACCTTTTTCGACCAACCTGGACATCCTGAAACCGCATTTCGAGGGCACAGAGCCTGGCCTGGCCGAGGAGAACCTGCAGTCTCGCATTCGAGGCGTCATCATCATGGCACTGTCCAACAAGTTCGGTTGGATGGTGCTCACCACGGGCAACAAGAGCGAGATGGCGGTCGGCTACGCGACCATCTACGGTGACATGGCCGGCGGCTACGGGGTCATCAAGGACGTTCCGAAGACCCTCGTGTTCGAGCTATCGCGATACAGAAACACAACAGCAGATATCGCCCCAATTCCCCGAAACGTGATCGAAAAACCTCCCAGCGCGGAGCTGCGCCCGGACCAGAAGGACGAAGACAGCCTGCCCCCCTACGATATCCTGGACCCCATTCTGGAGGCATATGTAGAGGACGACCGGAGTTTCTCGGAGATTACTGCAATGGGGTACGACGAGAGCGTCGTCAAACATGTGATCGCACTGGTGGATCGCAGCGAGTACAAGCGACGCCAGGCCCCGCCGGGAATCAAGATTACGACTCGCAACTTCGGCCGCGACCGCAGAATGCCCATCGTGAACCACTACCGACCATACTAGATTCGACCACGTTCCAGAGGTCTGTCAGCACCGGTCACACTCGACTCAGCACCAGCGCCGCAGTAGCCCTTCGGTTGGTAAGCACCAGCCCCCCCCCTCACCCAGCGTGCGCAGCACCTGGATCCACCTTTGATAGCACCTCGCCTAGAAGGCGTCTTCCTCAGCCGCAATCTTTTCGAGATCGGCCCTGCTATATGACCCCAGGCTCCTGAAATCCAGATCCGTGTAGCTCTTGATCCACCGCGCAGCGATCTTGACTG
>CAJWER010000338.1 GCA_913030785.1 uncultured Chloroflexota bacterium
CCGATGCCCTGCTCTTCGAGGGCCTTGACCAGCGTCGCCTCTGTGTATCGCGGCGGCGGCTGGGTGAAGTGCTGCTCCGGAGTAATCGACAGCGATTTCAGAGCCTCACCTTCATTCAGGTTGGGTAGGATAGACTCATCGTCGTCGCTCTCGGCCGCGTCGTCCTTACCCTCCAGATAGAGCCGCCGGAATCCCGGGAACTTCAGCACAGAGCCCGTGACCCGGAACTCATACACCTTGCCAGTAGGTGTTCTAGAAGCCTCGATATCAATAGTCGTCATGTCGAGCAATGCATCGCTCATCTGGCTGGCAAGCATGCGCTTCCAGATCAGGTCGTAGAGTCGGAACTGCTCGCTGGTCAGGTGTGGCCGTACGGTCGCAGGGTCCCTGTAGATGGAAGTGGGCCGAATCGCCTCGTGAGCCTCCTGCGCCCCCTTCGACTTCTTCGAAAACACGCGAGGCTTGCTCGGTGCATAGTTCGGGCCGAACTTTTCCTTGATGTACTGGTTCGCTTCCGAAAGGGCGGTGGCAGCCACGTTGGTCGAGTCGGTACGCATGTAGGTGATTAGCCCCTCGGAGCCATCACCCCCGATGTCGACACCCTCGTATAGCTGCTGGGCGATCGCCATCGTCCGGCGTGCCGTGAATCGCAGCTTGCGGACACCCTCCTGCTGCATCGTACTGGTGATGAATGGAGCCGCCGGCCTGCGCTTCTGCTCCTTTTTGGCGACAGTTGCAACATTGTAGGCAGCAGGCTCCAGGTCGGTGGTGATTACACCGGCCTCTTCACCATTTGCGATCTTCAGGCGACCCTTCTCGCCCTTGATGGACCGCAGCTGCGACTCCACCGTCTCCTTGGAGCCTTCAGCCTGGCGTCCCAGCAGAGCCTCGATGGACCAGTACTCTTCCTTGATAAAGGCGTGGATTTCGCTCTCGCGGTCCACAATCAGTCGCAGTGCAACTGATTGCACCCGGCCCGCCGAGAGGCCTCGTCGGACCTTTTTCCACAGAACTGGGCTCAAGTCGTAACCTACCAGCCTATCGAGGACTCGCCGCGCCTGCTGCGCATTGATGAGGTCCATGTCCAGACCTCGCGGGTTCTCGAAGGCTTCATTGACCGCGTTCTGCGTGATCTCGTGGAACACCACTCGCCGGATCTTATTCGCGCTTATCTTGACAGCTTCGATCAGGTGCCACGCTATCGCCTCGCCCTCCCGATCCGGGTCAGTTGCCAGGTAGACGACCTTCGCCTCCTTGGCAGCCGCCTTGAGCTCGGCGACGATCTTCTTTTTGTCTGCCAGCGTCTGGTATTTCGGCTTGAAGCCGTCATCGACCTCGACACCGATTTCTCGTCTGGGCAGGTCACGGACGTGTCCCATCGACGCCTTGGCGACGTACTTGTTGCCAAGGAACCGCTCGATGGTACGAGCCTTGGCCGGCGATTCTACAATTACTAGGTCTTTAGCCATATTTACTCACACTGCCTCGTATTTTGCCTGGGTCTCTTGGAGCCGGTTGTAGTTCATCCCGCCTACCTGGCGCACCAGGCCCTTTAATTCCATCATAGCCAGCGTACTGCTGGCAGTCGATATGCCCTCCCCGGACGAGCGAATGATCTGGTCTATATGAATCGGATCGTACGTCACCAGGGAGAATATCTTCGATTCGTCATCGTCATGAGGTATCAGAGCCGCCATCTCCATCTGCTTACCGACATAGGTTAGGTTCAACTCCTCTAGCACGTCCTCATAACCCGTCACGAGCTTGGCGGCCGAATCGCGAATGAGTCGATTCGTCCCGCGGCTGGCCAGGGAGAAGATATTGCCTGGCACGGCGAACACCTCGCGATCCTGCTCTAGTGCGTGGCGAGCCGTAGGGAGCGCCCCACTACGCTCTGCCGCCTCTATGACGACGGTGCCGAGCGTAATGCCGCTGATTATTCGGTTCCGCCGCGGGAAGTTCTTGGCGACTGGCCTGGTCCCCACCGGGTACTCAGACATAACCACACCGTTTTCGAGTATATCCGATGCCAACCGCTCGTGCTCTCTCGCGTATATCACATCAATCCCACTACCCATGACCGCGATGGTCCGCTGTCCGGCCTCAAAAGCCGCCCTGTGAGCAATTGCGTCTACACCACGAGCGAGGCCACTGACGATGACCACGCCACCGCTGGCAATGTCATGGGTCAGCTCGTATGCGGCCTCTCTACCATAGGCTGTTGGCGCTCGGGTGCCGACCAACAAGATCGAGCGTGCGTCCTGAGGCAGCAACTCGCCCCGCAGGTAGAGCACGGGCGGCAGATCGTATATTTCTTTTAGCCGCTCGGGGTACTCGTCATCGTGCCAGGTAATGGCCCGGGCCCCGGAGCCGATCAGTGTCTCCATTTCGACATCGGGGGCGATCTGGAGCTTCCGCGTGGCAATATTCTGAGCGGCGCGCGTGTCGAGCCCTGCTGCGCGCAACTCCGTAAGCCCAGCCCGCCACGCCTCCTAAAGCGTACCTAAATGGGCCTCCATCGCCTTGACGCGAACCCGGCCAATGCCCGAGATTCAATTGAAGGCGACCCAGTACTTTAGCTCGTCGTTTGTCTTTTCGTTACTAGCCACAAGAGATGATTCTAGCATAGGCCCATCGTAGTGTTGTCCAGACGGACGCTACACCAGGGTCCAAGCCTCCACATACCGTTTGGTCACAGACAGGTAACCAGAGGGCCGTGTGGAAGGGCGTCACTAAATGCGGTAAAAGGGGTACTGGCGGAGAGAGTGGGATTCGAACCCACGGTCGCCTTGCGACGACACGCGATTTCCAGTCGCGCCCAATCGGCCTCTCTGGCATCTCTCCGTCAAAGTACGGACCGGCGCCGACGGCACGATAACGTGGACGACGCTCCAGCGGAGCGGAGAGGGTGGGATTCGAACCCACGATGAGGTTGCCCCCATACTGGTTTTCGAGACCAGCGCCTTAAGCCGCTCGGCCACCTCTCCCGCGCGAAATTGTATCATAGGGAGTGGCTAGGGCCTCTTCATCGCGCTTCATGATTCGGGGCGGGACTGTCATAAAAGCGCGTGCAGCGCCAAATTGCCAAGGTATTTGGCCCAGAGTATAATGCACACAGAATTCATAGGGAGCGACGCATGACTGCAATCGATACCACCGTGGAGACCGGCACCTGGCAAGTGAAGACCGGG
>CAJWER010000339.1 GCA_913030785.1 uncultured Chloroflexota bacterium
CACCTCTACGGGAGACACCTCTTTCTGTCGTATCAACTCCGCAAGCTCTGCCGTGCAGAGATAAGGTATATCGCGCTTTTCCACGTCAACTCCTTTCAAGCTTGATCGACCGCAGGGACCGGCGATGGCGAGACCATATCAGTAAAACAGCAATACTAGAGGTCGGAGAAGGGTTTGTCGACGGACAAACATGGGAGATTTACAGATTGCCTTCTAGGAAGACATGAGTTTATTGGCCACGTAATAGCGCCCACGGACCACCGTGAATCAGGCCGGTATTGGCAATGGAGGGAGAAGAGGAAACGTGCTCGTAAACTAATGTGAATCGATGACGTCGATCAAAACACACGTCACGATTCTCGGATAGTGTTCTGACATTCCATATAAGCTCTCGATAGACAAGGGATTTACACTGGACTAACATCCGTCGAGGAATGATACATTCTGTTCCAACCCAAGAAACGTCTCGTAAATGTCCGGCGGTCTCTTGCTAAACCAGGCGAAAGCCAACGAATCGAGGCGAGTCAAAATGTCCACTGATTCAAATGTGCGTCCTCCCGTCCCCCCCTTCACCAGAGAAACAGCCGCCCAGAAGGTGCGGATGGCTGAAGACGCATGGAACACCCGTGAACCTGAACGAGTTTCTCTGGCTTACACGGTCGACAGCGTGTGGAGAAACCGTGCTGAGTTTCTCTCGGGACGGGAGATGATTGTGCAGTTCCTGCGCCGCAAATGGGCCAAAGAACTTGACTACCGGCTGATCAAAGAGTTTTGGGCCTTTGATGACGCCCGTATCTCGGTGCGGTTCGCCTATGAATGGCGAGATGATTCCGGCAATTGGTTCCGCTCTTATGGTAACGAAAATTGGGAGTTTGACGAGAGCGGTCTGATGCCTCGACGTATCGCGAGCATCAATGACCTGCCCATCGAGGAGTCGGAACGCAAGTACCGCTGGCCACTGGGCCACAGGCCGGACGAACACCCGGGGTTATCACAACTGGGTCTCTGACGGATCCTCAGATGGTCTTTCTTATTGATTTATCGGCCCTGTTGCCTATCTCTGCGATATCATTACGATTGGTATTGCTATCTAAAGACTGACATATTCTCTGACCCTAAGCCAGCCCCGTCGGTCGCAGCGGTATATTGCCCGTTTCCCGATCAATGCTTTCTGATGCTCGGCAATCGTTACCCATTCACGGAGGATCCAGATGTTGTCCCACGACCAGCCACAAGACCTCACCTCACACCTCGATGAAGGTTACCTGATCGACGTTTTGACGGAATTAGCGAAGGTGCCGACTGAGGTTCCGCTCGGAACCGAGACGTTTATGGAACCGGACGACCCAAAGCTAGTCAATTACGTACAAAAGATCTTGCGTCCCAAGTTAGATGATCTAGGAGTCACGGAAATTTTCGACGTCCCAGACAATCAGCTATTGGTTCGGTATGGCGACGGGACATCTTCAGCCTCGCTCTTGGTGATGGTCTACACTCCGATCCAGCATCATAACCTGATGGATGAGCCGTTTTCTGGCAGGGTTGCCAACGGAGCGGCATTGGGATACGACGAGCCCTGCGTTTTTGGACAGGGGGTAAGCCAAATCAAAGCCCACCACGCCGTGATGCTGGCGGTGCTGAAGATGTTGACGGAGCAGAATGTACGACTTCCCGGTACCCTCTACTTTGCAGTGAATAACGAAGGCCGTAGCAGTCATCGGTGCTCAGATCTGATCCTTCAATCGTTGGACACTAAGCCGGATTTTTGCGTGCTACTCAGGGGAACCGGGATGCGCATCTCTTTGGGTAATCGGGGCCGGGTAGATGTGAACGTAGAGATTAAGGGGAAAGCTTCGCACTCCAGCGCTCCCGGAGCAGGCCTCAGCGCTATCGAAGGAGCTAACGAGTTCTTAAACCGCCTGAAAAAACTTCAATTTACCGAATCCCATCCGATCCTAGGCGGGCGTCACGCCATCGCCTACCAGATCGTGTACGAACCCTTGGCGCCTCACACCCTCCCGGAGACCGCCCGGATCAGGGTGGACCGGCGCCTTCTGCCTGGAGACGACTTGGACCAGGCGGTGGAGGAAGTGCGAGAGGCGATCGGCGACCTTTCGCCTTATGAAGTGATTGTTTCCAGAGGAACACACATGTGGCCGGCGCTGGTCGACCCACAGCACCCTGGAGTGCAGGCGTTGACTGAAGCGCATCGAAAGGTTTATTCCGAGGACCCTGAAACATTCTATGGGCAGGGTACCTTCGATGCTGGCGGGCCATGTGCTGCCGGTGTGCCTGCGGTGATGTACGGGGTCGGTGGCGGTGAGTCGATGTTGGGAGATGACTTTGCGCCTGTGCGACAGGTTGCAGATGAAGCCCGTGTACTGGTCCATACAATCATGTCCCTTTTAGGCTGATGAATGAGGTAAGTCTGCCGCGCGACACAAGATGCAAGCGACTTTCGGTGTGAGTCTGTCCACTCGTGCTGTATCGTTCGATTCTCATGGACGACGTGGTTGAATCAGCGGCACGTGAGGCGTACTCGCCTACGGCTCCCCTCCCACTGTGGGGTCCGCCCACTGGACGACTCCCTGCATTCCCAATTGCTCGATCTGCTGGTCGTCGTACCCGATCTCCCGAAGGATAGGTCTGGTGTGCTGGCCGATCTGGGAGGATGTTCGGTAGAGTCCGGGAGTAAGGGAGGTTTCGACCAAACCGCCGTAACGAAGGTACTTGCCGACATATGGATGCTCCACCTCGACGCTGAGAGCATTCGCCTTGGCGTGGGGATGGTCAGCATAAAACTCTCCCTCCAAAGCTTCGTCGGCCTGGACACAGCCGACGTCCGCCTTGATTAACAACTCTTCCCACTCGGCAGCGGCGCGCCCGGAGAGGATTCCCGAGATCTCTGTGATTAAGGCCTCGTCATTGACCTGCCGACTCTCTCGATTAGTAAATCTCGGATCGGTGAGGAGGTCTTCCCTCCTCACGGTACGACAGAACATCTCCCACTCCTCCTGGAACAGACAACCCAGGAACACCCATCCTTGCTGGCAACGGTATAGACGGTACAGAGCATGGAGGCCATGGATTTCTTCGTCGGGTAAAGCGAGGGGAGGGCGGTTCGCGTAGTCGTAATATTCATCGGCATTAGTCCAGGCATTGGCGTTGAG
>CAJWER010000340.1 GCA_913030785.1 uncultured Chloroflexota bacterium
TTAGAATTATTTAATTTTATTAAAAAAATTACTAAAAAAGAAAAATTTATCAATTATTGGTGGAAAGTCACTTATAGCATTGAAGACAATAGCTGCTTCAAAATCAAAACATTGTGAAGAAATAATCATTTCTACAGATAATGAAGAGATTGCTCATGAAGCAGAATTGTATGGCGCAAAATGCTTGTTTAAAAGACCTTCTAAATTAGCCAGAGATAATTCTGCTACTGTAGATGTTATTGAACATGCAATACATACCCTTGAGGGGAAATTCAAAAAATCATATGACGCTATCTTGCTATTGGAGCCTTCCTCCCCATTTACTCGACCAGAGGATTATGATAAGGCGATTGAAATAATGATAAAAGAAAAATATGATTTAGTCTGACAGTCTCCGTTGGGTCGAATTCTATCTTTTACAATATTATGTACCATTACGAATCAATAATTTACGGTGTATCACAATATAGCTGATCGGTGGGGAAACACCGCCTCCTTCGACGTGTAGGCGGGATGATCTCGAGGGCTGCAAGGCGCTCACGCTGCCCCCCGTTCCGGCGTGCCCAAAATGAGAGAAATCGTCATGCAGCCCCAATCGATCCATGATCTGGCGCCAGTCGATCTGCCACCACACCCCCGCGTGTTCGTCACTGGGGAAGGCTTGCAGTGGTGTCGTTCACTGACCGAGGGAGCCGTCTGGGCCCGAGCCGCGTTGAGCCGCCTGCTAGAGGCGGCCGATGCGCCGTGTGAATGGGGCGACCCCGTGCGCCCCGATCATGGGACGGAGATGCTGAACCACGCCTTCCGCCAGATTCTCGCCTTCCATCTTACTGGCCGAGGGTCGTACCGCGATTCGGCTCTCGCGGCATTCAGGCGAGTCGCGGAGGCCTATCTGCGCTGGCCACTCGTCGACGACCACACGCGTGGGGCCGCCTATGGACTGGGCGAATCCAGGTTTACCATTGCGCTGGCCCGAGTCTACGATCTGCTCGCGTCGGAGGGCCTCGCCGATGCCGACCGCGAGCTGTTCCTGCAGGCTCTGGCCCTCACCCAGGAGACCACCGACCGGTGCCGTCATACGACCTGCGGAAATCACAACACCTGGAACCTCGTTGCCCGCCTTGCGGCAGGCCTGTCGAGCGGCGAGACCGGTCTCGTGCGCGACGCGCTCGATGGCTGGACGTTCAACGGCGTACCCCGCTACGGTCTCATACACCAGCTTCGACATGACATCCTGTCTGACGGGCTGCACTGGGAACGCACGCCCGGATACCATTTCTACACCCTGATGGCGCTGACGAGTGCGGCCACTATGCTGGCCAACGCAGGCGTGGACATCTGGCACGCCGAGTTGCCCGCCCAAATGAGGGATGACGGACGCGACTTGCATCGGGCTTACGGACCAGAAGGGGGCAAGTGTTTGAAGGCTGCTTTCGACGCCCCATTTTACGCTACGCTGGGCAATGGTGACTTCAGCCTGCTCCACGACTCGGGGCTGTCGAACTTGCGGGGGGTGTGGATATGGGGCCCGCTCTACGAGCTTGCGTACCAGGCCTATGGCGATCCGAAGTACGCGTGGCTGCTGGCCCGGATCGAGCGGGAATACGCGGACTGGCCCGGGCGGAAGTATCCGCACCTACCCATGTCGCTGCAGTCCCCGTCAGGGGAGTGGGATTTTGTCCTGTTGAAAGACGCCGAGCACCCGTCGGGGCATTTCTCCCTTGCAGAGGACTGCAGCATCTCCCTAGCGGGGGTGCACCGCCAGGGCTGCACGCTATTCCCGGTGACGGGGGTGTCGATACTGAGAAGTCGGCCGGAGGATGCGACCGGCACCGCCGTGCAGATGTTCTGGGGGCCGCACAGCGCCGGGCATCAGAGCCCTGCGGCGCTGTGCCTGGACCTGTATGCCAACGGCCGCTGTCTGAGCGCGTCCCCACAATCGGCCGGGTACGAGGATCCGCTGCACCTGACCTGGCTGCGCTCGACGATCGCTCACAACACGGTGACCGTGGATGGGCGACCGATGGTCCCTTATGACAGGGACGCCGATTCGATTTGGAAAACGGACAAGGCGCGAGGTATAGCGTCCGACGGGGTTCTGGAGCTGTTCCAGCCGGAAGGCCTCTTCAAGGCGTGCCGAGCCTCGAATGAGGTCGTGTACCCGGGAATACGGCTGGACCGAACGCTGGTTCTCACCGACCGCATTGTCCTGGACCTGTTTCGGGTCGTCGGAGCAGGCCCGCACCGATACGACTACGCGATGCATATTCTGGGGACGCCGACCGCAGCGACGGAGAGTCAGGGCGGAGTGCCCTTCCGGGACGCCGGGTATCGCCACCTGGAGAATGTGAGGGCGATCAGGGCGCCGACCGGCGCCGCGGATCTCGCCTGGGAGACGGCGTGCGGTCAGCTGCGCGCCGTGGTGCAAGCCGGTGACGGATCCGAGTTCATACTTGCCGATGATCCGGTTTCAGAAGAAGTGCAGGCCCTGGGCGCACTGGAGCCAATCCCCCGTCCGAGTGCGCTCATTGTTCGGTCCAGAGGAGACCAGGCGATGTTTATGTCGCTGTGGAGCACGGAGGCCCATGACTTGGACATGACCGTCGAAGACGGCCGTGCCGATGGGGATGTCGCGGTGAAAACGCGGATCGGATCGCAGATTGAGCGATGGCATCTGCCGTGGGCGGCAGAGGAGGTGACCCACGAGCAGCTTCCGGATAGTGTCGAGCATATCGAGCAGCCCTGAGCGCCGGCTGGATACAACGCCGCCCACGCTGATTACGGCGGATGCGGAGAACCTGTTCATCGAGGATTTTGGAGTGGACCTCACGGCAGATCCCTGATTGAGCGAACTGGCTCAGTGGCATCTCCAGGAGGGCGGCATCGTTTTCAGGCACCTCTCTGAAGCGCTGGCGCACCAGGTTGGTGAGCTCGTCTGCCACCTCCGTATCGATGTCACCGGCCCGGTATGCGGCGTCGATGTCCTCGCAGAGCGAGGAGAGGTCTTCCCAGGTTTGAGCACCGACGATGGCAGCCTGAATGGCGGATCCGGATGCTTTTTTAGCTGGAGACCCTACCCCCCAGGCACTGACAAAACTGACAGAAGGGGCTTCTGTCGGTTTTGTCAGTGACCCGACCTG
>CAJWER010000341.1 GCA_913030785.1 uncultured Chloroflexota bacterium
AAGGCTGATTTATATGGATCCTCAATCAATAAAAATTTTGCCAGAGGAGGTAGTGTCAAGAATAGCAGCTGGCGAGGTGGTTGAGCGTCCATTTTCTGTGGTAAAGGAGCTGATAGAGAATTCCATCGATTCTGGGGCAGACAGAATTCATATAAGGGTTGCGGGAGGTGGGTTGGAATCCATTTCAGTCGCTGATAACGGATGTGGGATTGACTCCCAAGATGTAGCCATGGCATTCACCAGATTTGCAACAAGTAAAATAAGTTCTAATGATGATTTATATAACATTAATACATTGGGTTTTAGGGGCGAGGCTCTCCCGAGTGTCGCGGCGGTCTCTGATGTCGAAATCGTAACGCGGGCTGTGGGTGAAAATCAGGGAACTCGGGCGGAGTTTAAGGGTGGTGTGGTGACTCGTAAAGGCCCCATGGGGGCCGTGGCGGGCACGGTGATTACCTCGCGCCACCTGTTCAAGAGGCTCCCGGCACGGCGCAAGTTCCTCAGGACTCCGGCTGCCGAGGGATCTCGGGTTCAGACGGTAACGTCCCGTTACGCGCTGGCCTACCCTTCGACTAGATTCAATCTCATCATCGATGGATCAAGAAGCTTCGGTACGGTGGGTTCCGGCGATTTGCGTGAGGTTATCTCGGACTTGTACGGAAGTCAGGTCGCCCATTCGATGCTAGCCCTCGACCCCTCGCCCCCTGTCACAGATGAGGCCAGGGTGCTGGTTGAAGGCATGATTGGACCTCCTTCTACATCCCGTTCGAACCGCAGCCACATCACGATTTTCATCAACGGACGGTGGGTTCAGAACCGGATGCTCACATATGCACTCCAGGAGGCCTACCGGGGATTCCTGATGGAACGGCGCTTTCCTCTGGCGGTGGTCCATATCACGGTTCCACCAGACGAGGTGGATGTTAATGTGCACCCGTCGAAGACCGAGGTCAGATTCCGACGGGAGGGCTCGGTGTTCTCGGCGTTGCAGCAGGCGGTGCGAAGCGTGCTGGTCGCCGATGTACCGGTTCCTACGCTTGACGAGCAACCGGCTGATACCCCTAGTCGACCGGTCTCGCCAGGTCACACAACGCCACTGCTAGCAAGCCCGATGTGGCCCATAGGAAATCCGTCGGCGCCGGTTCCTTCGGGAGATCACCCTACACCGCAGCTACAGGAGCCGCTGCTGCCCCGGGATGCGCTGCCGGCGCTCCGTGTACTGGGGCAGGTCCAGGGTACGTATATCGCCGCAGAGGGACCCGATGGGGTCTATCTGATCGACCAGCACGCGGCCCATGAGAGGGTCGTATTCGAAAAGGTTCTGGCCCAATCAGCGGCTGCTGCACCCGAGTCTCAAAGCCTCATGGAACCAGTGACGGTCGCGCTGGACCCGCGTCAGAGCGAGATGATTGCGTCCCATGGCGAGTTGGTCGTCGGGCTGGGGTTCATGGTGGAGCCCTTCGGCGACCGCACATTCATAATCAGGGGTGTCCCGGCTCTGCTCTCGGGAAACGACCCGGGCCAGGCGCTAGTGGATGTGCTGGAATCGATGGCCGAGGGCGGAGGATTCGAGTCGTGGGAAGAGCGGGCGGCATATTCGATGGCGTGTCATGGGGCCATCAGGGCGGGTATGAACCTCGGACAGCAACAGATGTCCGAGCTCACCCGGCAGCTGGAGGCCTGTAATCAGCCACATACTTGCCCTCACGGCCGACCCACGATGATCCACTTGACATCGGCGCGCCTGGAACGCGAGTTTGGCAGGCGGTAGCTTCGGCCAGGCTCCGCCGTGATCCGTGGGGAACCTACGCTGCTACCTCGTCTCTGCGGACTCGGGCCAAATACGCAGAGCGCCGTTTGAATGTCCGACGCCGATAGCCATGCCGCCACTCGCAGTTTCAACAGCGGCAATGTTTGTGGATACGCGCCCATCTATCTCGACCGACCAGGCCTCCTCGGCTCCAGATTCGGTCCTGTGGATTCCAATCAGCGTGGTGAGACCCCTCGATAGGACCAGTAGCTCTGTTCGACCATCCCCATCAAGGTCGCTTGCCAAAGCCATGTCCAGGTTGCGCGAGCCGTTGACATGGAAGGTAGGTTCGGGCAAGCGAGCCACGATATCCAGCTTGCCCTCGCGCAATCGATAGAACTCGACTACACCGCCGATGTGTGGTGTGAGCATCACAACGAGTTCGATTTCGCCGTCTGGACCAAAGGGGGCCACCGCGAGCTGGTGCCTCCATCAAAATCCAGATCCAACGGCCGGGCCTTCCGCAACCAATTGACCAGTTTCGTTGCAGGTGATTACGCAGGCTCCTCCTGCGAGGTCGCTGATAGTGAAGATGATCTCCCTGGTTCCGTCGCCATCCAGATCGGTCCAGATCGGCGATATGCCCTCTACGATTTCTGTTATAGGTATGGCAATGGTGTCGTACACCGCGGGCAATTCAGTCGGATCCACCAACGCGAGTGTTCCGGCCTCCAACGTGTCTCCCAGCGCCCCGTGGGCGTAGCGCCTTGTGGCGCTTGAGAGGAGCAGCAGCCGACCGGATCCATCGGCCAGTATCCGAGCGTCGGGGAGAGCGCTGAGGGGAAGCGTGCTACCCTCTTCACCGCCATAAAGCACGAGATCGCCCGTCTTGTCGATGTAGACCAGACGGCCCTGATCGCCGATTGGGACGGGGTGCGTCAACGAAGATGCAGTTTCGATGGCCGTGATGATCCGAACCTTCCCACCTTCCAGGCGCAACAGGGGTGGGATGCCAACGGGGAGGCGATCAGGGATGACCGCTATTTGCTTCCAGCCGGATGGGTCAACGACAAAACCCTGTGCACGACCATCGTCCAAGATCGCGACCCACACCGCGCCGGAGCCCGAATCGGCGCCAACTAGCCAAACCGGCACGTCATCGAGTGGGATATCGATCGGGGGTGCTGTCGGAAGTGCCCCTCATCCGGAAGCAAGTCGGTTTCCATTCTGTCGATGGTAGGTGTATCCCAAAACCGAGTGCACTGCACCAAAAGACGACGTTGTCGGCGGTGGGGTTGGCACAGGTGTGGGATCAGGCGATGGTGCGGTGTAGGCGCGGTCAGCGACGATAGGCAAGGTGAC
>CAJWER010000342.1 GCA_913030785.1 uncultured Chloroflexota bacterium
CTTCCATGCAATGCCCCAAGAGCACATGTGTGCAGTTACATCCATTGCGTGAGTGTACTTGGTAAGATAGGGCATTGCAAATCTGAGGGAAATCCCATAACATGAACCTGAGGGGGTTAATCATAATATTCTACTTTTTTAAACGATGGGGAAGGTGAATCAAACCTCTGTTATCATTCATGTCTGAAACGAGATTGTGAGGGCTGTAGAGCGACGCTGGTCGCAGTGGGTGTCGGTGAAGGGGTGGCACTTGGCCTGGGAGTAGGGGTGCTGGATGGCGCCGTTGTAGCGGTCGGTGTTGGTGTGGTGGTAGGTGTCTGGGTAGGAGCAGGCGTGGCCCTTGGCGTTGGTGTGGGCGTGGCCGAAGCGGTGGGCGTCGGGGTCGCCGTGGGCTGAAAGGTCGGAGTCGGGTTCGGACGGGGCGTCTCGGTGGACGTCGGGCGCGGGGACGGAGATGAAGTGGGTTCCGGTGTTGGCGTCGGCGTGTTCGTGTTCGTTGGGGACGGTCGCGGCGTGGCCCTCGGAATTATCACTGGTGAGGCCGTCGGTGTAGGGGAGGGCGTCGCCGTCGCGGGCTCCCCAGGTTGCACTGCGGTCACGGCGAACAGGGATAGACCCGGCGAAATGGCCTCGTAGCTCACCTCGTCACCCTCCCGGCTGATCAGTCTTGTGGGTAGCAACTGCCAGTCATCAGAAAATCTCTGGAGCACGATTGCATCAGCGTCGTGACCGTTCGAGTCAAGCCACTCTTGGGAGACCTCGAAGGACAAGGTGACCGACTCTATGTCGGGGTCAGCGAGGTTCTCGGTGCCGATCTCGATGAGTTGGTAGGTGTCGATGGCCGGCGGGGAAGGAAGATCGGCAGGCTGTCCGGAGAGAACGGCAATTTCCATGCTTGCCGTTCCACCAGTGGCCTCGTAATCCACCGAAACCGCGCTGATGGCGATGGCCGGCTCGGTAAACACGAACTCCGCGTTTCCTTGCTCTCTCAGCTCGGTTTTCTGTGTCTCAAACTCCTCGATTTTCAGGCCGGCTGGCACTTTCACCAGGGTAGGACCGTCGGAACCCCACCCGCATCCTGCGGCCGTGAGAGTGAGCGGCACAAATATCGCGAACAGCCACCGCCTCATGTAACCCCCGGTGATATCGTGAGCGTCGCCTAGTCGAATCCGCCTCCATTTTACCAGTTGGATGCCAGGAGA
The DNA here is from genome assembly GCA_913030785.1 of uncultured Chloroflexota bacterium. Taxonomy (GTDB): domain Bacteria; phylum Chloroflexota; class Dehalococcoidia; order Lucifugimonadales; family CAJWER01; genus CAJWER01. Next base: position 1,203 of record CAJWER010000342.1, read on the forward strand.
GAGGAGAGGCCGGCTCTAGGCGACGGTCGTCCTGGCCAGGAGTTCGTCGTAGATGGCTACGATGTTCCGCGTTACGTTTCGCTCGTCGAACTCCCGCAGAGCCTTCTTTCGGGCCGCTTCGCCCATCCTTGTCCTGAGTGCAGAGGATACGAGTAGCTTTCTCACAGCTAACCCCAGGGCGTCTGCATCACGGACGGGCACCAGGAGCCCGTTCTCGCCGTCGACGACGACCTCCCGGCAACCCGGTGTATCAGTGGTTACCATTGGTTTGCCCATTGCTGCGGCTTCTATAAGAACCCTGGGAAATCCCTCCCGATAGGAGGGCAGGACGACAATATCTGACATTGCCATCAGTTCCCGAACGTCCGAGCGTTCCCCCAGATAGCTGACCACACCACTCCTCCCCCAATCTACGAGTGTCTCCTGTGGAATGGATGCAGGGTTGCCCGGGTCTGCGGGGCCCACCAACAGGAAACGTGCACCCTGGTCCCCGGCCAGCTTCCTTGCTGACTCGACGTACTCATGAACGCCTTTGTGGGTGAGCATCCGTCCTACCATCATTACGATAGGCGCTTCCGCGGGTATGTCGAGAGAGCTTCTCAGACGGCTGCTATCCGCTGCATCGACAGATTCAGGGCTATACAGCTCCGTGTCAATGCCCGAGCCGCCCGGTATGTGCCTGATCTTCCTGCTGGACACCATTCGGGACTCTTCGAAGAACCTTGAGTCGTCGTGGTTCTGAAATAGAACCGCCTCGCTTATGCCAAAAGCGAGGCGGTTGAGTAGGGTAGAGACTGGACGCACGAGGGAGGATTTTAGACCTCGTCCGGTGTACACATATCCCAGTCCATTAACTGAGGCGACTACCAGCGGCACGCCGGACAGACGGGCCGCAAATGCCCCGTATACCCTGGGTTTCGCGGTGAAGTGGTGCACGAGGTCTGGGCGGATACGTTTGTAGATGCTGCGGAGCGCCAGGAGGCTCTGCAACTCTTGGGTGGGACTGGCACCCCTGCGGACCAGGGGCCAGTCCACGAACGTGGCGCCGAGATTCTCTATCACCTCGACCGATTCGCCCGCCGGAGCTATGGCGTACACGGAATGACCCGCTTCCGAAAGCGCCTTCAGCAAGCCACCCTTGAAACGGTGGAGATAGAAGTCGTCGTTGTAAACAATCGCGATCGTTCGTGGTTCGGCCATCTAGTTCTCGCGGATAGCGTAGAGCGCAGTCGATATCAGCAATGATTATGCCGCCGGTCTTCAAAATGCGCCAGTCCTGGGAAGGCATCCTTTGTCGCATTCAGACAGGATCGCGCCACGCCGAGAGGTCCCTGTTCAGCAGCTTTTCCACGTACTGCATGTCCGGCTCGAACTCCGCCAGAAGCTCTTCCAGTTCTGCTTCAGTCAGGCCAGGCATACTGCCTTCACGTCTATGGTACACGCGCTTTAGGCCGAGCGCCTTTCCAAACTCCACGACCCCATAGAGCCGTCGTGAGCGCAACCAGTCAGCGAGCGCGGTGGCAGCCCTGGCGACGTTTCGGTGTTGGGACATGGACGCTACGCCAATCCTGTCATAAGTTCCAGGGGGTGGTGCAACGTCGTCAACATCCAAGAACTGATAGATGGACCTCAACACGTGGGCAGGTCGGGCCTGGATATCGTCGAGGAGTGCGAAGGTAACTGCGTCTTCGCCGAACGTCTCTATCCACCTGGGTATGTGTACGGAAAACTTGGCCGAGTCCACGATGCTTGGCATCTTTTGGACGGCGTCGGTGAGACTGCCGCTGACCCTTCCCTTGCTCAGGTGATGGCGATAGCCCGACAGTGTTCGGGAAACAGGGTCGCGGATCGTGATGATGATCCTGCACCCGGGACTGGCCCGTTTGATT
>CAJWER010000343.1 GCA_913030785.1 uncultured Chloroflexota bacterium
CCCTCACGCTCGCGGCAAAGGGGCGAGGCCCCTCTGCACTCCCCCTATTGACGCCTGCTAGACGCGCCAGCGTCTCCCGCGGCGCGCCACTATTTTGTCGTCGAGGGAGGCGCCTGTGCCCGAGCCGCGTGGGAGCATCAGGCGACCGGCGTGGACGTGCTCGGGGGGCATGGTCAACTCTGAGCGCCAGGGGACCTGGTTTGCTGCATACTCCAAAGGCATCGCATCAGGGATGGCCGCGGTGACGTGGGCGCCGGCTAGTTGGGAGAGAGGGCCGCTGGGGCCATGCAGTGAGACGCGACCGCCTGCCTGAGTTGCGGCCAAGGCGGAGCGGTGCGTCTCGGCGACACCGCCGCAGATCTTTACGTCCGGCATGGCGATGGCGGACGCACCCGACTCCACGAGATTGGCGAAGAATTCCGCCCCATAGCCGATCTCGCCGCCTGCCACGGGCAGCTCTACCTCTAAAGCAACCCTGGCCAAGCCTTCGAGGTCCGTCACCGGCTGTAGTGGCTCCTCGAACCAGCCCACGCCGCGCTCGGCGAGTTCGTGGGCGATTTCACGGGCGGTCTGCTCGTTGAAGCGGCTATGGCAATCGACCAGCACCTCTACGTTTGGCCCTACGGCCTGCCGGACCTCTGACACCTGCTCCAGGCCGTGCCGGGCTGCGTCCACTGTGTTGCCCTCCACTGGGCGATCAGGCAGGTAGTCGAAGGGCGCGCATTTCACTATCGTAAAACCATCGGCGACGGCCAAGGCGGCCGCGCGGGCAAAATGGTCAGGCTCGCGTTCTCTGAGGGCGGAGTGGTTGACGTTGGCATAGAGAGCCACACTGTCGCCACTCTGATAACTCATTGCCTTGGACAGGCTGAGGCCCTTGCGGATGCAGCCCAACTCGAAGATGGCGCTTCGGACGGCGCTGACGATGCAGGCCAGCGTAAAATCGGCCTGGAGCTTAGATGCGTCGAGCCCAAGCAGATCTTCGACCGCGGTCTCGTCGAATACTTCGACCTCTGATAGCGACGCGACCACATCCGCCAAGATGCGGTCGTACCCGGACGTTTCCGGAGACCGGACAAGCTCGATCGTGGCCACGGCGCCCTGATCGTCGCGGAACGTAGCGTAATTCCAGGTTATGTGGTCGGTGACCTGGACCTCTGTAAGCTCTATGCCTGGAAGAAGCATCAGTATTGAGTTGGGTACTATGCCTACGTTAGCTGTCGCCAGTCGTCCTCGACCTGCTTGAAGCGGCGTTAAGCTCCTGGACGACGCCGTTCGCGAGGGGTAGCTGATTCTAGCCGGGATTCCCCAGATCAAACCGACTTCCCCGGATATAGCTCCCTCTGGGTTGGCCTGAACTATAATCACCAGTCCCAAGGACGTCAAATGCGGCCTGATTGGCTCAAATCCCCCCCTTCATAAGGCAGCCACTGTACTATCAAGCGTAAAAGCCCAAAACAACTGGTCTACGCCCAAGTCTTTCCCTTGGGAAGCCCTTTTGCCCCGGACAATCCCTTAACCGTCACCAATCCCGACTCTCCTTAAAAGGGATAGCCAGGAGGCAGCCGAAGCCGACCAATTCGTTCCAGAATCCCGCCCAGCATTTCCCTGCTCACCAGTACCTCAGCGAGTTGAAACACTAGTCTTTTGGCATGGCGCACCAACCGTCCGCCGGTCTTGACCATGCTGGTCGGATGGTTTGAAGAACATCGCCGAATAACCGAGCACAATTGTTAGGGATATGAAAGATGTGGGCTGACAAGGCCTGCGTGAAAACAGTCGTGTTCACCTGAGGCAGTGATTGCGATCCGTCCGGCAAGATACTAAAGTGGCACCAAGGTCCTCTCCACAGTCGGAGGATTCGTGAACCGATCCACCCTTGTCAGATAACCTCAGACTTGTTCTGGATCGCTGCGGTCCGGCCGTTCGCTCTGCTGGAGCGCGTTGGAATGATCGAGCTTCGGCGGGACGTAGTAGCGACACGACGTCATACCGCGGTTCAGTTCTTGTTGGAGAGCCCCGGATCGGGCTTGCTGGTGAAATCATCGGCCGTCGCGTCATCCTAGGGCTGTCGAAGGACCTTCATTTAACGGTGGCCCGATGAGGTTGGAGCGGAGTGTAAACCGACGACGAAAGTGGAGCGTGACCAAATATGAACAATGACAGTGTGTGGACGACACAGGGCTTCGAGTCCTTCAGGGCGGGCACATTCGGAAACGGCGGGCAGAATCTGTACGTTTCCCGTTCAGGTGTATTGCAAAGGATTCACCAGTACGATCTGAATCGGAGCGGCTATCTGGACCTGGTGATCTGCAATAGCCAGCCTCACGGAGAGCAGCCACCGTCGTACCTCTATAAGGATCCTCTGGGTGACCCGACCCTGACTGAGCTGCGTTCGGATGGCGCCTGGTCGGGAACCGTCGCTGACTTGAATGGCGATGGCAACGACGACATCGTGATCGGTATGCTCTCGAACGGGGAGAGAAACGACCTCAACGCCTTCATCTATTACGGCTCGCGTGAAGGGTTCAGTGAGCGGCGGCACCAGCTGCTACCCGCGCCAACCTGCGTGTCCATCGACTCCGGCGACCTTGATGGCGACGGCCGGATCGATCTTGCCATGGTCTGCAAAGAGTCCGGTGCAACGCCCAACGGTTGGGTACGAATCTTCTACCAGACCGAGCTGGGCTTGGAGCCGAAGCGTTTCGCAGACCTCGAAATCCCTGCCAACCAGATCGCGGTTGAGGACATCGATGGGGACGGATATTCGGATCTGGTGGTGCGCACTGCCGAGGGCGATGTGACCATCTATTGGGGCGGCCCGAATGGAATAGACCCGGCCGCCGGCGCCCCGGTCACCTTGGCGATGGACAGTCCGAATCTCTCGAAGGATGAGGAGGCCAAGGAGCTACTGCACTCCGAGTACAACCAGGACGCGCCGCCACTGGTCCGCGTGGTGAGTGTCAACGGGTCGCCGCACGTGTTCGTGGCCCGCCACAGGTCGGTGTCGTTGGTACCCATTGCCTACGATCGGACCTTCGGGGAGCCGATCATTCTGGATTGTCAGAGAGCCATGGCCGTCGCGGTCGGC
>CAJWER010000344.1 GCA_913030785.1 uncultured Chloroflexota bacterium
CCCCGCCAAGAGCGACGCCCGCCGAAGCGAGAATCTTTCCATCTTTGACCGTAGTCTCCGAAGCGTACGGGGTATTAGGCCGGATTTCTCCGGGTTATCCCCCGCTCAAGGGTAGGTTACTTACGTGTTACTCAGCCGTCTGCCACTACTCCAATCCGCCGAAGCAGATTGGAGCCGTTCGACTTGCATGCATTAAGCGCACCGCCAGCGTTCGTCCTGAGCCAGGATCAAACTCTGAGTAGTATCTCTATTTCCTTCCACTATTCAACTGTTAAGGTGCACAAACCTACGCTCAACACAGCCTCTACCAACTGCCTGTCGAGGCAGCTTTGCCTGGGGGGGTGTGTTGAACTACCCCGTTATGATAACCGACCCATTAGACCCCGTCAACCCCAGATTTCCACAATTTTGCGGCGCTGCACATCTGGTTATCCAGCCTTGACAACCAGATGTGCAGCCACTAGCGTGTGTGCACTTTACGGGCATGCCATCCGTCCGCCAAAACACCAGGGAGTGCGCCATGAACCCTTCGCTAGGTTATCCACCATCGAACCGCCCCGCCACGATGGGTGTGAACGGCATGGTCGCGTCGGCCCATCCGCTAGCGACCCTGGCTGGGCTGAGCATCCTTAGGGCCGGAGGCAACGCCTTTGACGCTATCGTCGCAACGGCGTCCACACTTAATGTGGTGGAGCCCTACATGTCCGGTGTCGGAGGCATCGGCACGGCTCTCGTCAACGTCGCGGCCGAAGGAATAGTCCGCGCCCTAGACTTCTCCGGCCGGGCACCGCTAGCGGCCGAGCCTTCAGTCTTCACCGACGCCACCAAAGATAATGGGATCATGGCCGCGATGGTCCCGGGTAATCTGGCGGGATGGCTGACGATGCACGAGGCGTACGGCTCGATGGAGTTGGGGCGCTTGCTTGAGCCTGCCATCGGTTACGCCGAAAACGGCTTCCCAGTGACCCACTACAACTCCAAGGTGATCGACGCTTCGGCCCACCTCCTGACCAAATTCCCGGCCTCTGCAGGAATCGTGCTTGGCAACGATGGCTGTGCTCCGGCGCCAGGGGCGAGGCTGCGTATGCCCCAGCTAGCCACCACTCTGCGCAGGATCGCAACGGGCGGGCTTGACGAGTTTTACCGTGGTGCACTTGCCCGCGAAATTGTTGACGGCAACAGGGAGTTAGGAGGCCTATACACCGAAGAGGACCTCGCAAAGTATCAGCCCCAGTGGCTCGAACCCATCAGCGTCAACTACAAGGGGTACGAGGTTTTTACGGCCCCACCGAACTGCAGCGCGTTCCAGGTGCTCCAGACACTGAAGCTGCTTGAGACCTTTGACGACGCGGACCGAGCCTTTCAGCAGCCTGATACGCTGCACATGTTCATGGAGGCGGTCAAGCTCGCCGTCACCGACAGGATCAAGTACGCAGGAGATCCCGACTACGTCTCAGCTCCGCTTAATGCGCTGCTGTCAGACGGATACGCGGCGCAGCAGGCTGCCCGCATTGATCGCGATGTCCCCGCCACCGTGTCGGGAGAAAGATACGCCGAGGAGCGGCCCGATGGTGCTCTAAAGCCTGGCAGCCCGGAAGCATTCGACGGCGGCATGACTACCCACTTCGCCGTCGCCGACAGCGATGGCAACGTGGTTAGCGTCACCCAGACACTTGGCGGCGGATTCGGCTCCGGCGCAGCAGTGGGTAACACCGGCGTCTTCCTTAACAACATGGCCAGCTACTTTGAACTTGAGGAGGGCAGCCCCAACCGTATCGGACCGGGAAAACGCGTCGACTTCGTCGTCGCTCCCACACAGACCTTCCGCGACGGAAAGTTCCACCTGAGCATAGGTACTCCGGGAAGCTGGGGAATTCTCCAGACGACGCCCCAGTTCCTGACCAACATCCTGGACTATGGAATGACTCCGCAGCAGGCCATTGAGGCGCCACGCTTCCGCTACTTCGAAGGACGGCGTGTTCAGATGGAAGATCGATTCCCGCTGCATGTGCGCCGCGCCCTTGAGGCCCGGGGTCACGAGATAGACCTTCTGGAGTCATGGTCGGCGGCAGTTGGCGGCGCTCAGGGCATCCAATTCGATCCCAACGAGGGCACCTTCCAGGGAGGTGCAGACCCCCGCAGGGACGGCTTCGCGCTGGGATACTAACAAGCACTACCGAATAGGGTTACGCCCCGCAGTGAGGGTTGAATGTCACGAGTAGTAGTCTTCGTATTCGACGGCTTGCAGATGTCCCAGGTGACCCATGATCTCATGCCAAACCTGGCGGCCTTCGCCTCTGGCGGCGTGCGCTTCGGCAACCATCACCCGGTATTCCCGACGGTCACCCGCGTCAACGTTGCGAGCATCACTACAGGCTGCTATCCGGGCAGTCATGGGCTGGCCGGGAACAGCTTCATTCACCGCGAAATGGACCCTGGGAGGGTCCTGCCCGCACTAAGACCGGAGCTATCCGAAGTTATCGAGCGCACGGGCGAACTACTGCTCGCGCCCAATCTGGCCGCCATCCTCGGGGCAAATGGCATGGAGTACGTGGCGGTGGGGACCGGCTCTGACGGCAACGCGTTCATGCACAACCCCATAGCGTCACGGGACGGCGGCGCCACCATCCACCCGGACTTCTGCGAGCCAGACGGCCTCCACGACGACATCCTGTCCCGGTTCGGGCCATGGCCCGAACTCACCCACCCCGCCGAGGCGCGGATCGATCGCGGCGTATCGGTGCTGACTAAGTACGTCCTTCAGGAACGAGACCCTGCCGTGGCACTGTTCTGGAGCAGTGAGCCGGACGCTTGTCAGCACAAGGCCGGTTTGGGCTCGGAGCTGGCGACGCGTGCGTTGGGCGTGGCCGACGCCCAGTTCGGCAGGCTGATTTCATGGCTAAAGGACTCGGGTCGCGCCAGCAACACGACAGTATTGGTCGCCGCCGACCACGGGTACTGCACGGTCATCGACGACATCCCCGTTGTGCAACTTCTGCAAGAAGCAGGCTTCCCAAAGGGCGCCGGTCCTGGAGAAGTGATGGTCGCCTCCAACGGCGGGTCGATGCTCTACTACGTCGGCG
>CAJWER010000345.1 GCA_913030785.1 uncultured Chloroflexota bacterium
CCCCTTCCGTCTCCCCCCATGAAGCAGTACCACGAACCCATCCAGGTAGAAGTCGTCGACTCCGTGTTCCTGCCGGGGATTCGTCAAGAGCGCCGTCTCGACGACGGCTCTGAGGGCTTCGACCGGACCTGGTCGGAGTTGTTCGGTTGAGAAGCAGGGGAATGTTGGGACGGGGCGCCGAGTTGGCCAGCTGGCGTGCAGGGGCGTTGCTGGCTGTCATGGTGCTGGCCTCCGTGCTGCGCAGCTGGGGGGTGTTATCCGGGGAGTTGGTCTGGCACCCGGACGAGATCCTCTTCAGCGTAACGCTGCCCCTATGTCTTCTGGCTGGCGATCTGAATCCGCACTTCTTCACCTACCCCACCTTCCACCTCTATCAACTCGGTGTAGTGTATTTCTTGCAGTATCTGTTGGCCGCTCCGGATAGCCTCGAGTCCTGGGTAGCCACACGTCTAGTCTGGGAGCCCGAACTTACCCGCGACACCGCCCGCTGGATCGGAGTCCTCTATTCAGTCTGCGTTGTCGGGGCGACGGCACTCCTGGCCGGCCGTCTATCCGGCCACCGCACACCAGGAGCGGCATTGACATCTCCAGCGGGACTGACGGCGGCGCTTCTGGCCGCAGTGAACGTACTGTTGGTCAGGCAGGCGCCCATCGCCGGCGTCGACACCCCGCTTGCCTTCTGGTTTGCTGTGACCGTATTCGTCTCCATGCACATCCTCGACGGTGCGTCATGGCGAGAATACGCGATTACCGGAGGTCTCGTTGGTGTCTGCGCAGCGACAAAGTATCCCGGTGCGGTCGTGGCCGTCGCCGTGCTGACGTCCCACCTCCTGGCAGGTAGGTCTATCGGTGATCGACGCATCTGGGCAGCAGGCGGGATCTCAATCATCACATTCCTTTCTCTAGCGCCGCATACGCTGATCGATTTTGGCAGCTTTCGTGTTTACTTCCTGGAGCAGATTCAACATGCGTCGGAGGGTCGCTGGGGGTTGCGCTTCGACCCCCTCTACCAACTGACGCATACGCTGCGCTACGGCACTGGAACGCTGGCCTGGCTAGGCTGGTTGCTCACCGGCGGATGGGTGCTTTGGAAACGACCGCGGGCGCATCTGGTCGTGCTCACGGCGACATTGACGGGTTACGCTGTGGTGAGTTGGGGTGACCTCGTCTTCGCCCGCTACGTCCTGCCTCTGGTGCCGCTGCAACTGGCGCTCATCGCCGACGGCATCGTGAGAGGTAGCCGGTACCTGGAGGGTGTCGGCAGGTTGCCACATCGCTTCATGGTGCCTGCCGCATCGACGATCGCCCTGATCCTCGCCATCCAGCCTGCCTACGGCGCCTGGCAGGTCGCCCGTCTACAGGGAACACCCGACACGAGGACCGAGGCGCGAGCATGGATTGAGAGCAACGTCCCGCCCGGATCGACACTGTGCAACTTCGGAGGGTGGGCGGGGGATCCCCAGGTGAACACCTTCGTGCACCTCTGGTGGCGCTTCACGAAGTACACGACGGCGTATGGCGGACAAGACCTGGAGGCCCTGCGCCGAGCAGATCTCCCGGGGGATGCACCGTACTACTTCTACGCCGTGCAGACTACGAACGAAGATCAGGCCAAGGGCAGCATCGCCCTCATTCACTCGCGCGAGTGCAGTCATGTGATCCTGCACGAGCATCCCCTCCCCTACTCGAGCATCGACACGCTCGAGTTGCAGCGACTCAAGGCCGAAGCGAGGCGAGTAGCGACTTTCGATCCCGGACGAACTGATGCGTCGGTCTTTGACCCCATGGACGCGTACTACATCCCACTGGTGGGTTGGGATGTTTCAACCCCCGGACCTCGGATCGAGGTCTGGGATGTTCACCAGTACCGCACACAGGGTCCAGCTCAGAGCGTCTCCAGTCTGCTGTCACTGGCCCTGTCGATGGGAGCCGAAACGAAAGCCGACGAGGGCGACCACGTTGGGGCGAGAGTTGACGTCGACCGCGCCCTGTCCCTGGAGCCCCGCAACACGCAAGCTCTCGGGGTACTTGCGGGCATCGAACGGGACATGGGAGACCTGCAGGCCGCCGCATCAGCATACAGAAAGATCCTCCAGATGGATCCGGAAGATTCCCCTGCTCTGAAGGGCATGGCGAACCTGAGCGTCCAACGGGGAAATCACGCGCGTGCAATCGATTGGTATAACCGAGCCCGACGGCAGGGGCCATCCGACGCGAGTCTGCTCAATAGCCTTGCTTTTTCACATCGGGTCGTCGGTCACCCAGACAGGGCACGCGGTCTCTGGCTGAGAGCCCTGTCCTTTGAGGACGACCATGCCGACGCACACTTCAACCTCGGTACCGCTCTATACCTGGATGGCGAGCCCGCCCAAGCGCTACCTCACCTGCGTCGCGCCGTGGAACTGGCTCCCGATCGATTTTTGCCCCAAAATCCTCGATTTTGCCCCTCCGGCGGGGTGCGGATCCGGGGCATTTTCCGATATTTTAGCAGTTTTGACACACTAATGTGAGAGATCCAGCCATCGGCCGGCCCCCAAACTTCACAGGCATCATCTCTGAAGCCTCTAGTATGTGCAAAATACTTTTAACCGCAGCGGAAAAGCCTAGAGCGCCTTCAATCTACGCAAATGTGAGTTGGTAATTTTTTGTTCACAGAAATTTCCGGAAACCCTTGGTTTTTTGACCCACCTTCTGAAATCCTAAGAGCTATTTGAAGATGTAATTTTGTTATTTCAAATATATTTTGCTTCGTGTGGCGTTCTCATTCTATCCCAGTTGAGGTTTTCAGTGACAATCATCCAGATTATAACCTAAGTTTATTGTTTTCCAATTCGGACACGACCAGCGAGAGCTCCAAAACAGGGAACGTTCACGTACCCAGCCCCTTGTTTTCTTACTCTCGCCAAACGTTATGTAGGGTTTGGCGAATATGATCAAAACTCGCGACCACCAAAAAGTAAGCGGGTTGGAGCGGGTCATGGTCGGTCATCACTCCTACGTGGGTAGGAAGCACATTGGGAGGCGAGGTGCGGATAGGGGCCTCGCTGGCATCTCCTCGCCCGAGGATTCCCACTAGT
>CAJWER010000346.1 GCA_913030785.1 uncultured Chloroflexota bacterium
CGCACTGGGCCGCAGGTACTGCCCCATGGTCAGAACCGTCACTCCGTGCTCCAGGAGATCGTCCATGGCCTGAAACACTTCCTCCTCCCGCTCACCAAGCCCGAGCATGAGACCACTCTTGCTTGCCACCTTCCCGTCCACCATGTCCTTGGCCTTCCGCAGGACGCTGAGCGAACGCTGGTACTGCGCCCGACTACGGACCAGGGGTGTGAGACGTTCCACAGTCTCGATGTTATGATTAAATATATGGGGGCGGGCCTCCATCACCAGTTCAAGAGCCCAGTCCCTGTCATTGAAGTCCGGCACGAGGACCTCGATGATGATCTTCGGATCACGGCGGAGGGCATGCTGGGGATGACGATCGGTTGTGCGCGTTGTCACGATCACAAGGGCGATCCCATTTCACAGGTAGACTACTACAGCTTCATGGCCTTCTTCCGCGGGGTGAAGCAGCCGGGCAAGGGTGGTTCCAACGTGGAGAAAGTCGGGGGAGGGACAGAGGATGCGGCCTACGTCGTTGCGCTCAAGAAGCATGAGGAGGACGGCAAGCGTCAGCTGAGCGGTCTTGCGGCCACGGAGAAGAAAATCGGGGCCCAACTGATCAAGCTCTTCCCGAGTTTGAAGGGCCGCCTTTCGGAGAACCCCGGGATGGAGACTGTTCTGCCTGATGCCCGCGGCGGAAAGGGCGCGACCTGGTATTACACCTTCAAGAAACCGGCGAACAATTGGTCGGCGGTCGGCTTCCGGGCCGAGAATGAAAAGTGGAAGAAAGGGGAGGCTGGATTTGGGACGAAGGGCACTCCCAACTCGCGGATCGGCACGGAATGGAAAACGCGGGATCTCTGGGCCCAGAGGACCTTCCTGTTGGAGAGTGTGCCCAAGTCCCTCAAGCTTTCGCTCTACCACGATGAAGATATGGAACTCTATCTCAACGGTCAGCCCGTGTTGAAACGGACCGGGTTCATCGGGGATTATGTTGAATCCGATGCCGACAAGAAGTTCCTGCAGGCGCTTCAGACCGGGCGCAACGTGGTGACCGTGCACGTGATTCAGAAAAGTGGCGGGCAGTACTTTGATTTTGGGATCAAGGCCTCCCGAGGCGATCGTTTTACGATTGAGACCGCCTTGGCGATGTCCAAAGGCAAGGGCGTCGAACCGAAGTTGCTTGGCAAGCGCAAGCGGCTCCAGAGACAGATTGCCGAGCATGCCAACAAGCGGCCCAAGCCCGGGACGATGGATGCGCAGGTCGTTCAGGAGCACGGCAAGACCCCGCCTGCGCTGCATGTGCACATTCGGGGCAATGCGCACGCCAAGGCCGACACGGTGGTGAGTCCGGCGGTGCCCTCAATCTTTGGTGGGAAAAAGCTGACGGGGACTCCTCCCGCGCACGGTCGCAATACCAGCTCACTGTGCGCGGGCTGCGCCCTTCTGGCGCGGGCGACCGCGCCGCCGCTGACGTTGACGTGGGCGCCGCGGCCGTCCTGGTTGGGCCAGAACACCGCCACCTGGGCCGCCACCAAGAAACACACTGTGGACGAGCTGCTGTGCGCCACGGTTGCCGCAAACGAGATCGCCGGCCGACTGGGAGCCAGCCTGCTCCTGGGACCATCCAATGGGCAAGCTTGGGCTTGTGTTCACGCTGCCTCCGCGGTGGTGGCTCTGGGCGGCTTGTTGAGACCCGGAATGTGGAGCTGCCGAGTTTCCTTAGTCGTCGAGGCGTCGCGATCGGTACTGCTAGTAACTGATAGCTTGCTTTGCATGCAGGCTCGGACGAGGAGCGCATGGCCCACCTGCTCATGTACTCGACCAATTACATGGTGTGTCGCCGATCTGCATGCCTGTGCCCACGCGCTGAGAGTGCACTTGCAGCATCACGTGATAGGAAGTTCCACCGCCTGCCTTCAGTCTCCCTGCACGATTCATATCCGTTCCCCAGGCGCTGGCAGAGGCACTCACCACGTCGAAGGGCATGGTGGGACGCCGGCTCGTAGCGTGCTCGGATTTGAACGAATGGTGGATTCCCGATGTCGCTGAAAACACGTGCAATGAAATCGTGAATGGAGTCACAGCTATTGCGGACGCCGCCCTTGCAGTAGAGAAAGAAGTAGCGAACGCTGCGAATGCTATAAAGGTAGCAGCAGAGAGTGCGCTCGAAGCAGCAAAGAATGCGTACACTGAAGTCACCCGCTGGTTCGAGCAACTCGGAGAGGACATTCAGTGCGTGCGCGCCCCCTCCAACCCAAGGGGCTCGCCGCGGTAATGTGGCCTCGCGCGCAAATGGCCTCCCGCTGCGCGCCGTTCTGGCATCCTTGCATGCGCAACGTGCTGACATGACACCGCATGCTACGTGACAGGGCTGTCTTCGATAAAGTGAAGGCCCTGGCGAATGACGTTGCGTCGTTTGCCACGAATTTGGCAAATAGCCTGACTGAGTTCATAGATAGACTGCCGTCGCCGGAACGGCTGATGCAAATGGCGGGCGATTTCATCAAGGAGAAGCTATTAAGTGATGACGGTTTGTGTCTCGCCCCGTCTTGCGGCGGCACCCACATCAACAGCGGTGTTAAATGGGTCCCGTGAGTCGCAGACGTCGAACCACTACGTGGTTTTTCATGGAAGTGAAGTGACATGGTTGCTCGTAAACAAATTCTCTCGATGGCGATGATCGGCCTGATGCTGTTCTCGACCACTCTCGTTCATGCCGCCACCATCAGCACATTCTCCAGCGGACAGACCGAGGTCACGGTCGAGTTGCGCAACCAAGGAATCTGGGGAGATGACCTGTCGGCGGGAATCTCATTGCCCGCCGGTGAGACGGTGAATGCTGCCGGTCTGATCGTCGGCACGGCAGATGCGCTTCACGACAGTCTGGACACAATCGACAGCACGATCTTGACCGAGATATGGAATCCGCTCTACAACACCGGCCTCACCCAGTATTCGGCAAATGGCGACTTCACCTTGGCTGAGCGTTACCTCAAACTCACGAGCCAGGGTTACAACGTCGACTTCGAGGCAGGCCGTGATGGATGGTCGGCTGGGGCGGGTCAGG
>CAJWER010000347.1 GCA_913030785.1 uncultured Chloroflexota bacterium
CCGGCTTGCACGTATCGAGGCTTGCTCCAGGTAGCGCCCCGGTCATCGCTGGCGAGCACCATGCCGTGCAACGGTTCTCCACGGCTGAGTAGCATCAGCACGCGATTTATCTCCGGCATGTACACCATGTACGGTATCTGTGCGATCTGGTTCCAACTGTCGGTCACATCTTGACGTTCGGCAGGCAGGACGATCGCGCGGTCACCGTCGAGTCGTCGGATCTTCGCGGCCTGCCACTGGGCGTCGCAGACGGACGTCATCAGCGTGGCCACCGCCAGCAGTGTCGCGCAGCCAGCACAGCGAATGAGTCTAACCATGTTCCCCAAACCCTATCGCATGCTGGCCTTCTGACCGGCGCTCAAAACGTGCTGATCCCCTAGTTCAAGCCATTGCGTTTCACACAGCCCTTGGTGGCGCGTTTCGCAAAGCCCTGGGGGGATGGAACAGTCCCATCGCACAGCAGCCCAATACCAGGAGCAGAGCGGACGTCGGCTCGGGGACCGAGGAGGCAGCTCCGGCAAGTGCCGCAAGCGTGCCGTTGCCATAATTGTTTTGCCAATCAGTCAAACCGCCCGACGTACCATCGTCGCGCTGCCACTTCAGGAAGTCGGCCCCGTCGACATCGCCGTCCATGTCGAAGTCGCCATCACCGAGGAAACCGACGAACGTACCACCGTTGTTGAACTTGAACAGGTCGCCCGTTCCGCCTTCAAGGATCAAATCGAGGTGATACAGCGAGCCGCCGCCGGAAATGAGGCTGACTTGTTCGACAATGCCCGTATCCCGGCTCAGACGCTGCAGGCTGTCAATGCCGCTGGCGCCGAAGTCGAAGTCGAGGCGGATTAGCTGCTCGGTATCGGCGGCCGAGCCAACTTTGTCACTCAGGCCGTTGACGATCATGAAGTAGATGTCGTCCTCATGGCCAGCGTTGGTGAAGGACGCGTCCAGCGGCTCAAAGTACCCCACGATCACGTCGCCTTCCAAGCTGTCATTCAAGGTTCCCTGGTTGGTGGCGGTAATGTCCGTAATGTAGGGATCCGCCGCAGAATCCCAAGCCGCTACTGACCCGAAGCCAGCGGCGTCAAAGGGCAGCGGATTGTTCACGGTCGCGGCACCCTCCATGTGCCGGCCTATTTCCATCCGTAAGTCGGTGCTGATGAGTCGGACTAAGGCTGGGCCAAGGTTTACGCTCTGCCGATTGGTCTCGGCGACCTCGTAGAATTCCGGGGTGGGGTTAGCTGTGCCTGCTCCGTCGAACAACACCGCCTCGATATTGCCCATAGTAGGCAAGTCACCGTATTGTTCGTAGATGAAGCTGTCGATCATCTTAAAGCCGAACGCCCATGCCGCGAATTGGTTCAGCCGGATCTCCGATTCGGAGACATTTTCGCTAGTGATAGGAGGATTTTCGGGATCAACAGGATCAACAGGATTATAGGTCTGGGTGTAAAGAGAGGTAGGGATTGGTTTGTTTCCCGTACCGTCGATGCCTGCCAGACCAAGTTTGCGATAGATTTCTGCGTCGCGATAAAAAAAGCTGCGGTGAGCATAATAAAAGTACGGCGTGCTGCCGATGTTATGATCGAAGGGATACCTGTCGAAACTGAGTATGTCTGGCTCGACCTCCAGCATGTAAGCTTGCATCTCGGCAAACGAAGCCTGAAACCCGGACTGATTCGTGTACGTGAGGACATGCGGGTGGGCGGTGCGCCACAACGCCATCGCCGTCCTCAGGTTGTACTCTTCGAACGGGTCGGTAACGTCCTGCTCGTCGCCGAATTGGACGGCTAACAAAGTGGACTCCCACGGTGTTAAGTCTACGATAGGATCCGTTGAACTGAGGTCACCAGGGTGGCCGTTGACCCAAAGGCTCCAGGGAGTGCTGGACTCGCCATTTGGGTGTACCGCTCCGGGCATCTCGTCGGGTAAATAACGGTTAGCCCATATGTGGGGCGTTGTGAAATTCGACTCGGCCCAGCGGTCCGGATCAAAAGCCTGGTCCACGCCTGGCGAGTGGACCTCGCTTAACACTAAAGAGGGAAAAACCAGGGCCTGAACCTGCAACCCTCGCTGTAGCAGGATATTATGACCGCGCGAGAGGCCCGGCAGGGGCGTCGGGGGCGGCGGGTCGGGAATGTGGTCGCCGAAGAACTGCACCTCGTTCATCGCCACGAAGGCTGTATTGGTTCCCCATGTAGACTCCACATCGATAAGGACGTGGCGGGCCGTCGTGCCGGATAGGTTGTGGGACTGGCCGTCGTAAGTAGTCACCGCCGGGTTGGGGCCCTCGGCGAACTCGAAGATGCCGTTGGTGCCAGGGCCCATCACCTTTGTCCAACCCCCACCGGGGCTGGCGCCTGCCTCCGAGGGCCCGATGGTGGGGATCGCCTCGAGGTCGGAAACCCATATGTACGCATCTTTCACGCCGGCGCGCTCGCCTAGGGCGTTGGGAATTGGGTTGCTGTTGTAGTTCCACAGCCGCATGGAATCCAAGTCGTAGGAGCCGGGGAGGGTGAAACCGACCCACATTTTATTGATTGGCTCACCAGTCGAGGTCGGGAGCAGGACATGGGCGTATGGAACCAACGGACCGCTCGTCTGTGTTATGATGTCGTAGTCAGGAAAGGTGTCGAAGTCGGTGTCGGTGAAGTTCGGCGCCGTGCCGAAGAAACCCGTACCATCCACCAGATTCTCCGCCCAATAGTTTTCATGATTAATGAAGACACCGGCATCTTGATAGGGCCTCTCGGACGTCGTGGTAATATTCGACACGTACGGAGCTGACCCGCCGCCGGTGTACGTGTTAATCAGAGGCGCCGCCGTCGCGGAGCCCACGCGGCAGAGCAGTGCCGTCGCCACGAGCAAAGCTAGAATCAAAGGCCTCTTCATCAGGCCACTCCCTGGTTAAGATACAAATCTGTCACAGCTTAGCCCGACATTTCCCATTTGGAATTGCCTGAAACCATTCCAGGCTCGGAATGTTGCCTATTGTAACAGGATGCGCCCCCCCCCCCGTGTGTAGCGCATCAGAATTTTCTCC
>CAJWER010000348.1 GCA_913030785.1 uncultured Chloroflexota bacterium
CAATACAACAACGCCCCCGACCGGCCGGTTGACGATGTGATGGCCGCGCGTTACGCCATGGAGCTGACGTTCCTGCACTGGGGCATTTCCGGCTGGGCGATCTATTCGCTGGTCGGCATGTCGTTGGCGTTCTTTTCTTATCGCTATGACCTGCCGCTGACGATCCGCAGCGCGCTGGGCGGCGTGGTTGCAAAGCGTTTCAATACGGGAAAGCTGATCTGTGAGCACCTGAGACAGTGCGGCGCCCTCGGCCACGCGCACCGGCGTGTAGTAGTTGATGCCGATCCAGTCGGCGGAGCCCTGCATGAGGGCGAGGTCGCCGTCGCGGACCAGCTCGGGGTCGGCCAGCTCGACTGCGACGCGCTCAGCTATGGGTGGGCCCTCCTCTGGGAAGGACAGGTCGGGCTCAGTGGTGGTCTCCCCAGTGATGGCTGCCACCTCACGTGCGATGCCCAGCATGGAGAGACAGTCGGGCCGATTCGGTGTCACGTCGGCGTCCAGGACCGCATCCCCCAGGTAGTCGACCAGGGGCGTTCCAACGACGGCTTCGTCGTCGAGTACAAGGATGCCGTCGTGGTCTTCGCCGAGGCCAAGCTCCATCCTGGAGCAGACCATACCTGCTGAGAGAACCCCGCGAATCTTGGACGCCTTTAGCGGCTCTACCTTGCCAGAGCGGTTGCTCAGGAGTATCGCGCCCTCTCTGGCGAATGCGATTTTCTGTCCGACGGCCAGATTAGGCCCGCCGCATACGACCGTCGCCGTCTCGCCGTTCCCAAGATCGAGGAAGGGCAGCTTCAACCGGTCGGCGTTGGGGTGCGGCTCTACAGAGAGGACGTGGCCCACCAGCACCTTGTCCTTGCCCCATTCGGCGCCGGTCTCCTCGACGCCTTCGATCTCGGTGCCGGCCATGGTGAGCCGCTCCGCCAGCTTCTGCGGTGAAACGGTAATAGGGACGTATGTCTTAAGCCATGAGAGCGGTATTAGCATTCGGCTGTCACCTTATAGACCGTCCCGGTTGGCACATTGTGCTTGCCAGGGGATAAAAATGTGGATTCGGTTTTCTGGGGAGACGAGGTCTGTGCCGCCCTGCTTGCCCTCAAATTCAAAACTGGCTCAGGAAGCGCAGGTCGTTGGCGTAGAAATTGCGAACGTCGTCGATGCCGTATTTGAGCATGGCGATGCGCTCGACGCCCATGCCGAATGCGAATCCCGTGTACTTCTGGGGGTCGTAGCCCACCCCTGACAGCACGTTCGGGTGGACCATGCCTGCACCAAGAATTTCGATCCATCCTGTGTGGCCGCAGATATGGCACCCGTCGCCGCCACACTTGAAGCAATCGATGGACATGTCGACCCCGGGCTCCACGAAGGGGAAGAAGTCGCAGCGGAACCGGACCTTGCGTTCCTCTCCAAAGACGCGCCGTGCGAACTCGAACAGCGTGCCCTTGAGGTTAGCGAGGGTGATTCCCTCGTCGACCGCAAGTCCCTCGACCTGCTGGAAGTGCCATTCGTGGGTTGGGTCAGTGGCCTCGTACCGGTAGACCTTGCCCGGGACAATGACCCGCACCGGCGGCTCAGTCGCCTCCATGATTCGAGCCTGCATCGGGGAGGTGTGGGTGCGCAGCAGCATCGACCGCTCGCCCTCTGCATTTTCGTTGTCGACCCACATGGTGTCCCACATGTCCCGCGCGGGGTGCTCTTTGGGGATGTTGAGCATGTCGAAGTTGTAGCGATCCCACTCGACCTCGGGTCCCTCTCGGACCTCGAAGCCCATTGCAACGAAGGCTTCCTCGATCTCCCGCCGCGTCTGGGTGATGGGGTGCAGTCTGCCCTGGGGCGCTGGCAATCCCGGTAGCGTGACATCGATCGACTCGGTGTCCAGACGGCCGGCGAGAAGTGCGTCCTTCAGTGCTTTGATTCGGAGGTCGAGTCCGTCCGACAGTACGCCCTTGGCCTTGTTGGCGGCAGCTCCCACGACGCGCCTTTCGTCCGGGTCCAGCGCGCCTAGCCCGCGAAGCAGCTGGGTGATCTTCCCGCTGCGTCCCAGGTAGGCTACCCGCCATTGTTCAAGAGCGGCATCATCGGAGGCAGACTCCAATTCTTGGAATGCCTGTAATTTGACCTGCTCCACAGTATCGACGCTGAGCTCTTCCCTCATCGAATGCCTCTAGAAGTGATTGCGGGAATGATTTTTGACGTACCCCTAGTCCAGATTTTGACCGGGAAACTTGGAATAGGGGGATCCATGTCTCAGGGACACTGTCACACGCACCATCTACACAGCGTGCGCAGTACCGCAGAACTATTATAGGTATGGCATCAAAGGGGGGTCAAGAAGAGTCGAGGGCTACGCGCGACACCATTGAGGGAATTATGATACTCATAGTCGGTCGACTCTTTGTCAACAGGGTGGAATGATTGTCCGCGATGTTCTATTCAAGGTCCGAAAATAAGCAACTGAAAGACTTTGGTGCACTGGTACGTCAGGCCCGTACAAGACAGGGCTGGTCACGGGATGAACTGGCGTTCCTGACCAGTGAAAGAGGCAATGTCGAGTTCGTCACCGATGGCTCCCGGCTGGAAGTCAGGACGTACCGGTGATGGCGCTGCGCGCGCTGGGTTTGAAATAGCGTACATGTCTGGATGGTTCGCTAGCTTTGAGTACGACGAGCCGGGAACGGCTGGAGCGCCGACCAACACTTGGCGCTATCAGCGAGGGCAAAGGAGGGCAGGTCTCAGACCTGCCCCTACAGCGCAGCCCACAGGTGGGATACCCATGATGGCGTAGGCTGCGTGCCCCCCTCCGCCGCCCCAGATGCTTCGTCGGGGGCCTCCTCAGCATGACAATGGAATGGAGCCCCAGGGTCCCACATTGTGCTGATCGTTGGGAACTGAGCATGCCAACGACACCGAAGCAGCCGCTCCCTATGCTATACTCGCGGGCGCAATCGGGATACAGGGGAACGACATTGATTAGAGCAGATGGACGCAAGGTGGACGAGCTAAGGGAGACGCGAATTATCCCGGGGGCCCAGG
>CAJWER010000349.1 GCA_913030785.1 uncultured Chloroflexota bacterium
GCCGGCATGGGTATCGCTGCGTTCCAGTCGCGCGACTACCCGGTAATACTCGCAACGACGATGATCGGCGCAACGATTATCATAATAGCCAATCTGCTCGTGGACCTTGGCTACGGAATGATGGACCCCCGGGTCCGGATTTCGTAGGCACATACCACCATGCTCAACACCGAAAGGCCATCTCGACGTGAGTGAACAAGCTGTATCGACCTCCGGTATTGAAGACTTCGAATTCGTAAAACAGCGTAGCCTATGGCTTGACGCCCTTGAGCGCCTGATCCGCAACAGGACCGCGATGTTTGGACTGTTCATCTGCACAGTAATCATCTTCATCGCAATTTTCGGCAGCGTTCTGGCTCCAAAAGACTACCTGCGGACAAACATCAGCAACATCGCTGGCGGACCCAGCACCGAGAACTGGCTGGGAACCGACCTGGTTGGCCGAGACGTGCTCAGTCGCCTGATGCACGGCGCAAGGACGGCCGTCTTCGCAGCAACGATCACCGTCGTTCTCGGCAATATCATCGGCATCACCCTCGGTGCGTTGGCGGGCTACATGCGTGGCGTGATCGACGATCTCATCATGAGAATCACAGACATACTGTTTAGCTTCCCTGACTTCCTATTCGCAGCCTTCCTTTCCGCTTCATTGCGGACCCCGGTAGTAAAACTTCTCGGACAGTTAAAGCAAAAGACTGGATGGGAGTTCCTAGAGCAGACCATATTCCTCGATTACATGATCCTCTTCGGCGCGCTTGCGATGGTCAACTGGTCTGGAACCGCCCGTCTGGTGCGCGGCCAAATTCTTTCACTGCGTGAACAGGACTTCGTGCGCGCCGAGATAGCGCTGGGGATGCCAACCTGGCTGGTAATCAGAAAACATCTAATCCCAAACTCCATCGCCCCGGTGGTCGTGGGCATAAGCGCGGGTATCGGCGGGATACTGCTCTTGGAGTCGTCCTTGAGCTTTCTTGGTCTTGGAATACAGCCGCCCGCAGCTAGCTGGGGGGACATGATCAACACCGCCCTGCCACTGTGGAGGCAATTCCCGTGGCTAGTTCTCCTCCCAGGAACCACGCTCGCAATAGCGGTGTTCGGATTCAACTATCTCGGGGACGGAGTTAACGACGCATTGAATCCGAGACAGATTCAGCGATAGGCGTCACTGCAGACGATATGGCGACGAAATAGCCAGTTCAATGATCGTAGGAATGCGAGGTTAGCGTGGCCGAAGCGGTTCTGGAAATCAAGAACTTGGAGACACACCTCGCATCACGAGAAGGCATGGTGAAGGCGGTAAACGACGTCTCATTTACCCTTCTACAGGGCGAGACGCTTGGCATCGTTGGCGAATCAGGTTCAGGTAAGACCATGACGGCCTTGTCCATCATGGGACTCGTGCCAAACCCTCCGGGCGAAGTCGTCGGCGGCAGTGTGATCCTTGACGGTGAGAATATCACAGAAATGAGTGACACCGAGGTTCGCAAGCGGCGCAGCACAAAGATGGGCATGGTCTTTCAGGACCCTGCCACATCGCTGAATCCCACGATGAAGATAGGCCCGCAGATCGCCGAGACGATACGACTGCACCTTGGCTATGACGAAGCGACGGCGCGCCAACGCACGGTCGAGATCCTGGAACGGGTGGGTATCCCGTCCCCCGAATCTCGCTACTACGACTATCCATTTCAGTTCAGCGGCGGAATGCGGCAGCGTGCAATGATCGCTATCGCACTTTCCTGCGACCCTTTGCTCCTCATTGCCGACGAACCCACGACCGCTCTGGATGTGACTGTCCAGGCACAGCTCCTAGACCTGGTAAGGGACCTTAAGACTGAGCGGGGCATGTCCGTTATCTGGATTACCCACGACCTGGGAGTCGTCGCAGAGCTATGCGATCGGGTGGCGGTGATGTACGCTGGCCATATCGTCGAGACGGGCTCTGTCGACCAGATATTGACATCGCCAAAACACCGGTACACGTCGCTGCTGCTTAAGTCGCTCCCATCCATGGAGAAGAGGAGTTCGGACAGGCTTACGGCGATTGCTGGCCTGCCACCGTCCCTGGCGAACCTGAAGCCGGGGTGCCCCTTTGCACCTCGCTGCGATGCACCGATTGATCGGTGCCTGGAAGAGAATCCCGCCCTCACGGAATCCGGAGATAACCGTTTCGCTGCTTGCTGGAACACCCTCGCGGACGGCGAGGGCAACTAGCGCCTGCTACTGAGAATATTCCAGCGCTCAGACGAGAAATGAGATACAGGAAACCGAAGTGTCATCTGAGATAAAAACCGACAAGCTACTAGAAGTCAAGGATCTGAAGACCCACTTCCAGGTCGGAACGAAGGGCGTGATCTTCGGCATCGGCGCTGTGAAACAGACGGTGCAAGCCGTGGACGGCGTGGATTTGGAGATCATGAGGGGCGAGACCCTGGGGTTGGTTGGCGAGAGCGGCTGTGGGAAATCCACCCTCGGCTACACCATCCTGCAGCTCGAACAGGCCACCAGCGGCGAAGTTATCTACGACGGTCAAAGCCTCGTCGGTTTGAAAAAAAGCGAACTCCGCGCCGTCCGGCGCAAAATGCAGATCATATTCCAGGACCCATACTCGGCTCTGGACCCCCGCATGACAATAGGCAATGCTATCGCGGAACCTCTACGTGTCCATGAGATCGTGCCCAGAGACGACATCCAGGACCGAGTAGAAGAGTTGCTCAAGACCGTGGGGCTCAACCCTTATTTCAAGAATCGCTATCCCCACGAGTTCAGCGGAGGTCAGCAGCAGCGGATTGTCATCGCCAGGGCGCTCTCGGTCGAACCCGAATTCATCGTCTGCGACGAGCCCATCTCCGCACTCGACGTGTCGATCCAGGCTCAGATTATCAACCTTCTCGAGGAGTTACAGGACAAGTTTGGTCTGACCTACTTGTTCATCTCCCATGACCTGCGCGTGGTACGGCACATCAGCGACCGGGTGGCGGTGATGTACCTCGGAAAGATCGTTGAGATAGCA
>CAJWER010000350.1 GCA_913030785.1 uncultured Chloroflexota bacterium
AGAAAGCCCCCGGGTCTCGACTGCCGGGCCGCACCTGAGACGTGACCAGGCGGGTTAGCAGTTAGGCAGCGTCGCCCCGCCCAACCTGGCGTGAGCAGCAGCACCATCGATCAGGGCGTGTCTAGCCCCGCCCAACTTAGCGTGCGCAGCACCCCTAGCTTGGTGTGCGCAGCACCTCTCGGAGACGGCGTGTTAGTTGTTCGGTGCGGGACTGGTCCAGCGTGAACGCGGAGACAATGAGGGTGTCTTCGTCCAGCTTGCCCTCCCCCGGAAAGATTCCCGGGTCGCCTCTCCGGAGCTCCCTGCACACCTCTACGCCGGACATCCCGATGGCCCGTGCATCCAGCACCAGGTGCATGACAGGTGCGCCGGTGACGGGGTCCTCGAATATTCTGGGCTCTGCAGGGAGGCCGCTGAGGCCATCGGCGAGATATTCCAGATGACCACGCTGCCCTGAAAAGTCTGCGCCTATCTTGCCCTCTACGAAGAGGCGTAGCGCCGTCAGCACGCCCGCGACCTCCTCCTTGGCGACCTTGAATCCACGCCCGATACCGTGACGCGGCAGCCCCACAAGCTCAGACTTATCTATGAAATCTTCCGGTGGTTCCCATACATCGAAGCGTTCGTCCTGGTCCAGGTGTTGCAGGGCCACGGACGCGATGTGCGCCTTGGAGCCTAGCAGCAAACCCGTGGACTGGGGCCCGAGAATCGCCTTGCCACCCGAGAAGGCGATGAGGTCTGCCCCGGTATCGACAAAGGCGCGAAGGTTGGACGCGGGCGGCAGCTCGCCGGCGGCGTCCACGATGACGGGGAGGCAGTGGCGGTGGGCCACATCGACGACATCTTTTAGCAACGGCGTTGCATTGCGGTCGGCGATGTATGCGATGGCGATGGTTTGCGAGGTTATCGCAGACTCGTACTCCCATATCTCAGTGCGCCTGATTCCGCCTCCTGCCGCCGCCTCGTTCATCCCGACCTCCACAAGCCGCGCACCGGCGAGTCGTATGGAGTGGTCGTAGCCGGTGCGCTGCTCCTTGGAGATGATCACCTCGTTGGGCATGCCCGTGGTGTCAGGGAGCCGGTCGATTTTGGCCGGGTTCAGGCCGGCAAGGATGGCAGCGGTGGCGAGGGTGAGGGCGGAGGACGCGCTGGAGGTGACGTAGCCCGCTTCGGATCCAGTCAGTTCGCTGATGGTGCGGCTGGCGGCTGCCTGAAGCTCCGTCATTGAGACCGACTGCAGAGCGGCCTCTGACATTGCTTCGACCACCTCGGGAGGCATTAGTGCACCCCCGATTCGGGTCGATGCACCCGCGACATTTATTATCGCCCTGGCTCCTAGTCGTTCGTAAATCCCCACGGCGGGACCTCCTGTTATTGGCGTATTGCACGAAGGGTATCACGTGATGAGCGTTACGCAAGGGCAGGTGTGAGGCGTGGGGGAGGGGGATTAATGTACGCCCGTCTTAGGGCTAGCTTGCGACTCGGCTGATAGCCACGCCACCGCCTATTTAGCCGCCTCCAGGGCCGACCTGAACTCCGCTGGGGTCTGGTAACGGGCTTCGATGTCGGCCTCGGTTGCCTTGAGCGTCACGGCATCGAGGCCAACCGGCGAGCCGGGTTGGCACTCCGAAGGCAGTTTTGGAGGGGTGTCGTAGTCGAGCCAGACATCGGGCCCTGACTCACTCTCCTTTGGCTGTCCCTCGACCTTCGCGTAGGGCAACTCGCCTCCGGTCGGCCTGTTGGGCCCAGCCTTACAAGCCTGTGCGTTACTCGGCATGGCCAGCCCTGCCCGACTAAACGTTTGCAGCACCGACCAGTTTTTCCGCGTTGCCGTACATGATTTTGTCTGACGCATCCGAGGGCAGGTCGAGGGTCTTGAGGTGGTCCATTAGCTTGTTGTCGTATATGTCGCGGGCGAACAACAGCTTGTCGGAATGGTCGATCAGGTACTGGCGTCCGAATTCCGGATCCCGTGTGAGAGCAGTGTACCCGGAGGTTGCCGACAGGTCGGCGTACAGGTTGGGGTACTTTTCTAGCAGTGCCGGGTTGGCGCCGCCGGACTTTACGGGTGCGTTTGGATACATATGCTTGTCGAACAGGTCGTCGTTGGAGATGTGCGACCACCAGCCGGGGCCATGGGCGACGATGATGGTCTCAGGGCATGCGGCGAGCATGCGGTCGAGGGCGCCGATGGTTCCGCCGTACCACCAATCGCGCCAGGGGTAATTCGACCGGCCCGAATCGGTTCCGTACTCCAGGTGGATCGTGACGGGAAGCCCCACCTCTCCGAACCTGCGCAGGAGCCTCAACGAGTCGGGGTCGTCGAACATTGTCCTGCTTTTGTACTCGCCAGCCAGACGGATATCGTAGAGGCTAACGGCGCTGTTAATGCGCTCGATGGAGTCGGGCCTCTTCGGGTGCGGCGCATAGCCGAGGACGAACCGGTCTGGGGCGGCTGCGCCGGCGGCAAGTATGCGGTCGAGTGGGATCCCGCTTTCGGAGCCCGGGGGCATGGTGTTCTGGTTGGATCGTACATTGTACTCCGACTGTGGGACATCCCATGTCAGCAGCCAAGTTTTGTCTATACCCTGCTCGTCCATGTCCCGGATGATCTTCTCGACGGTGTATCCGTGGTAGTCCGGGTGATTGTGAGCGTCGATGAGCATTATGTTCCCCTTGTCCTTGTTGCTATTGAGATGCCTCGCGGGGCATCATGACACGTGTGCGCTTGCGCGCAAAGGTTCTTGTGCTAATGGGAACGAGGCCTTTTTGCCGTCACCAAGAGCAGAAAAATAATAGTAGCCATCTGAGGGACACCCTCAGGCTTCCGGTCCTTCGGCTTCGCTCAGGACAGGCATAGGGGCCGTGCCCCTATGCACACGCCGACGGGCGCACGCCGTGCGCCCCTACGACCGGCTGGTTGCTCCGCCCACTAGATCCGCAGTATTTGGCCTGGCACCCTCTGGGTGGGATCCCCGTCTTCAAGCACGATTTGCC
>CAJWER010000351.1 GCA_913030785.1 uncultured Chloroflexota bacterium
ACAGCCCATGGGCACACCCAGTAACTTGCCACAGAAGTGATCCTCCAGCCCGGCCCGGATGATCTGCTTGCCGTCATAGAGATACTCCGGCCCGATGAAGTCGACGACGCCACGGTCCCAACGCACCCGGTCCCAAAGATTCCCGACTGCGCCGGAGACCACGAGAGAGATGGAGGAGACTCGAAGGAAATCGCGATCGGTCGCCTGCTTGAAGAGGACGCCGAGCAGTACCAACGCGATGATCGTGACCGGAACGAAGAACCATCTCGAATCCTCGCCCAACCGAACCCCGAAGGCTGCGCCCTTGTTGTAGGCGAGCGTGAGCGGCACGAGACCACCGAAGAGTTCGCTGCTGCGCGCACCTAGAGCGTCCAATGCCCAGCGTTTGGTGATGAAGTCCAACACCATGATCACGGGGAACGTCAGACCGAAAATGGCGACCTTCGAACGCACGAGGATAGAACTCCTAGCTCGGGGCGACTGTGGGTGAGGCAGTGTACATGAGCGGCGACGGTTCGTTCCCGGCAGCAAACGCCTACCTCCAGCGGAGAGTACGTGACCAAGCACGCTGTCCGCCCCCATACCCCCTCAGTCGCCGAGATTTGGTCGTCTCATTCGTCTTCGTCTTATTCGGCTGGAGGGAGCCTTGGACTCCAACATGCCAGGGTCCAGGGTTCCGGCGGCCGAGCCACTACGATTCGCGCGCAAGATCCACCTTCCACGATCGGACCCGGCAGCGGGATGTCCTCCCAGACCTTCTGGAATCCTGACTCGAGGTGGTAGATGTCCGCGCGCAGGATGGTGCCGTCGCGCATTGTGGCCGGTACGTTCCGCTCAATTGCCACGTGGTGGGATTCTTTCGACATGCTGTCGCCTCCGCGTCTTGGTGCTACGGGTACATCGGCGGCATTATTGCGTCCATTCGGCGCGATCGTCAAGAACGCCAGGTATGATGCTATCTGGCACAAGATCTACTATGTGGTAGATATAGAAAGAGGCGCCTCTTCGAAATTCCTAGTCTGGTCTAAGGAGTGAAAGGATATGACGACACTCTACATCCGAACGTTCAGTTTCAAGGAATCGTTGTCAGACGAAGCCGCTCTTGACGAGCTAACGTTCTTCATCAACGAGTTGATCCCCGCAATCCAAAATAGCCCCAGTGTCCAATCAGCCAAGGTCTACTCAGGGGCAGGCGCTCTTCGGTCTCAACTGGAGCTACTGGTCGAGATGGACGATGCCGCAGGATACGAGGAAATGCTGCTCGACCCGACCATTCGCAGGCTCCTCGGAAGACTCTACGGCGCCTGGGATCTCAGCAAATCCACGCAGACTTTCCTACGTGAAGTAACCCCGGACTTGCTCTCAGCCCTTAGCAGTTCCGACTAGTCGCAGCGAAGAGACGTGGTAGGGCAGGGGATTTGGGGTGTAGGACCGCAAGGCGAAGGGACGAACTCAAGGATCCGACCGGGTCTTCGAGGGAAGAGACTCCCGCCTAGAGTTCCTCCACGGCAGACGACGGCACCCATCCTTGCAGGTCGCCACCAGGTAGAGACAGGCGTGTCCAGCTTCCCCGTTGCTCCAGCAGGCGAGCCTCGGACCCACCGTGCAGGGTAAATTCCTGGGCGTAGTTCGTGCCGGGCCCGGAGACCACATCCACTATCTCGGCCACGACCACAATCTCGTGGTCAGCGCCCTCGGAGTACCACCGCTCACCCGTCACGGTGGCGCTCAGCAGGAGTGCCAGCCCGACCACAACCGTCGCGTAGACCGCGCCCCTCCTGATAGCTCGCCTCTTTGCGTAGAGCAGCACCAAAACCAGCACGGCCAGCACAACCCACACCGCCAGCGTAAACTGCGCTAGCTCGTCCAGAGTCAGCCGATTGATAGGGTTGCTGGACGACTCGAGGGCGAATGCACCTCCAGCTTTCTCGAAGACATCGGCCCGCTGATCACGGGCGATCTTGAGATTGGTGCGTATGTCGGCGTCGCGGGGGTAAAGCTTCTCGGCGCGTCGATAGTTGAGGATCGCCCGGCCCAGGTCTCCCTGCTTGAAGTAGGCGTTGCCAAGGTTGTAGTACAGGGTGGCAGACTCGTACCCACGGTCTATGAGCTGCTCGTAGACCAGGGCTGCCTTTACATAGCGACCGGTCTCGTACAGCGCGTTGGTGGCTGCCACTGCGTCCACGTCGCCGGGCGAGGCTGCACGAAGTGTTATGGGCCACATAGCCAACGCCACAATCAGGACTGCGAACAGAGGTAGGTGCCGGGTCATTCGAAATACCCATCGAGGTCTGCCAGCAGCCTGGCGGTCTCATCCAGCACGCTCTCGCCCGAAGTGTCCTCGGCAGATCCTGGTGCGAACCGGACGCGCTCGGTTGTCGCAATGTAGCTCTCGACCGTCTCAACCAGGCCCTCGTCGACGCCTCGGTCGACCAGCAGCTGTGCCAGTGCCTGGTGGGTAAGGCCCGAAACAGGCTGTCCAAGCATCTCCGAGAGGTATGAGGTCAGCACCGTAGCTGCCGTGTCGTAGGGATCTTCATCCCCCCGTCGTGCGTTGTCCAAGGACATCATGTCAAGCTTCATACGGCTCATGATACGGATCGTGCTATTGTCGAGGGCAGTGTGTTGTCGCAGTGGTAGCTCGACGTTTTCGATTACGTTCATCGAGTTGATCAACGCGCCGCCTTGGAAGGCGACCCCAATCCGCTTCCGCAACTCGTACAATTCATTCCTGGTGATTGTCGTAAGACGGTTCCCGAGCAAAGTGACCTCGCCCGTGCTCGGAAGGCTTAGTCCGATCAAATGCCTAAGCAGGGTCGTCTTACCAGAGCCGCTAGCGCCCATGATGACGAATATCTCTCCCTTAGATACCGATAGCGAAATGTCATGAAGAATTTGCTTTTCACCATAGGCACTGCATAGGCCTTCGACACTCAGGACCTCAGTGTAGGCTTCTTGGTCTGATCTGCT
>CAJWER010000352.1 GCA_913030785.1 uncultured Chloroflexota bacterium
TCGCCAGAACCGAGGCCATCGTCTCTGCAACGCCAGGGTCAGCGACTCCAATGAGCTGTGATCGAGCCCCCGCAGGGTTAGTCAGCGGCCCCAGGATATTGAAGACGGTCCGGATTCCGATCTCCCGGCGTGGTCCCGCTGCGAACCGCATGGACGGGTGGAAGGTCTGCGCGAACATGAAACCGTACCCGACCTCCTCCAGGCACCGGCGTACGGCCTCAGGTCCCAGGTCGATCTTGACCCCCAGGGCATCGAGCACGTCCGCGCTTCCGCATGCGCCCGACATCGCGCGGTTGCCGTGTTTGGCGACCCTTGCGCCGGCCCCTGCCACGACGAACCCCGCCGTGGTGGAAATGTTGAACGTGCCGAATGCGTCGCCGCCGGTGCCGCAGGTGTCCACTAGGGGACCGGCGACCTCGACATGCAGTGACTTCTCCCGCATCGTGCGAGCCATACCCGCCACCTCATCCACCGTCTCCCCCTTCAGCCGCAGTGCCGTGACGAATGCGCCGAACTGCGCAGGTGTCGCCTCGCCATCCATGATCTCGTTCATGGCCTGGGCGGCCTCGTCCATCGAAAGGGAACCGCCCCCTACCAGCGTGTCGATCGCATCTCGTATCATCGTGTCCTCCTTGACCGAACCGACTTCACCGCAGTGAACGTGGAGTGGAGTATTTTTCCTCTCCCGTTCAAGGGAGAGGATTAAGGTGAGGGTCTCACATCTCCAGGAAATTTCGCAGCAGGTCGTGGCCCACCTTGGTCATGATCGACTCCGGGTGGAACTGGACTCCCTGTACCGGATGCGTCTTGTGCTTTACGCCCATTATGATCCCATTGTCCGTCCACGCGGTGATCTCCAGCTCGTCAGGAAGGTCGTCGCGGGAGATGGCGAGGGAGTGGTACCTGATGGCCTCAAATGGATTGGGCAGACCCTTGAACAGGCCCTCGCCGTCGTGGTGAACCATCGATGTCTTGCCGTGCCTTATCTCACCCGCGAAGCTGACGGTGCCGCCGTAAGAGTATCCGACGCACTGGTGTCCCAGGCACACCCCCAGGGTGGGGATGTTGGGTCCGAAGTGGCGCACTACGTCGTTCGATACACCGGCCACGTCAGGCGTGCGAGGCCCCGGAGATATGACAATCTTCTCCGGCGCCATGGCGTCGATCTCCTCGATGCTCGTCTGATCGTTTCGAACCACCTCAACCTCCGCCCCAAGCTCGCAGAGATACTGGTAGAGGTTGTATGTAAAGCTGTCGTAGTTGTCGAGTAGTAGGATCATTTTGGCGCTCCAGAATTTAAGAACCAAAGGGGTCTTACCCCTCTGGACTTCCCTTATCCTATCCTCTCTCTGCGATCTTCTTGATCAAATTCTATCCCCCCGACTCGGCTCGCTCGATGGCCCTCAGGACCGCGGAGGCCTTGTGTTCGGTTTCCTCGAACTCCATGGCAGGCTTGCTGTCGTAAACAATGCCGCCGCCAGCCTGCACATAGGCCACACCGTCCTTGACGACCAGCGTACGGATGGTGATGGCGGTGTCCATATTGCCGCCGAAGTCGAAGTATCCGACCGAACCGGCATAGGCCCCCCGCCTGTCAGGCTCCAGCTCCGCGATGATCTCCATCGCCCTAATCTTCGGCGCCCCCGACACGGTACCGGCGGGGAAACAGGCCCTCATCACATCAAAGCTTGTATAGCCTTCAGCCAAATCCCCGGTCACATGGGACACTAGGTGCATCACGTGGGAGTAGCGCTCGATGTCCATGAGCTGCGTCACCTCGACCGAACCAGGCTTGCTTACGCGGCCCACGTCGTTACGTCCGAGGTCCACCAGCATGATGTGCTCTGCCCGCTCCTTCTCATCCTCGCGCAACGCATTTTCCAGCTCCAGGTCCTCCTCCGGCGTTTCGCCCCTGGGGCGAGTACCGGCTATCGGATGGACCGCCACCTTGCCGTTTTCGACCTGCACCAGCAGCTCCGGAGACGCCCCGACGATCTGGAAGTCGTCCAACTCCAGGTAGTACATGTACGGTGACGGATTTATGGCCCGGAGAGATCTGTATATCTCGAAGGGGTGGACCGTAATGGGCCGCTGGAACCGCTGTGACACCACAGCCTGGATCACGTCCCCCGCAACTATGTACTCCTTGACCTTCTCGGTCATCTCCTCGAACTGCGAGCGAGACATGTTCGACTCGAGGTTGGCTGCAGCCCCGTTTCCGTTGCTGCGTGGTTCGCGACGGGTCGGCAACGGGCCATCGAGGCGCGCAACGATCTCGTCTATCCGCGCCAATGCGTCCGAATAGGCGCCCTCGACATCCCCTTCGAGGCGGGCGTGGCTGACGACGCGGATCGTGTGCATCAGGTGATCGAATATCAAGAAGGTGTCGGTGAGCATAAAAACCGACTCCGGCAGGCCCAGTACGTCGTGATCTGGCGTGGGCAGACGTTCGAAGTGGCTTACGGCCTCGTACGACAGGAATCCGATGGCGCCGCCGTGGAACCGCTCGTCAGGCGGCTCGCCCACCATCTTTACGTCGGCCATGGCCTTCTCCACCGGGACGAGGGGATCGACATTGCCATGGCTCTGGCCCGGTCCCGTCCTGATGACATCATATGGCTCGGTGCCTATGAAGGAGTACCTGGCCATGCGGTTGCCCCCTTCGACGCTCTCAAGAAGGAAAGAATAGGGCCCCCTCGCTACCTTCAGGTATGCGCTAACGGGGGATTCCAGGTCCGCATTAACGTCGCGGTACACCGGCACCAGGTTACCCTGTTTTGCGAGCTCTTGGACCTCGTCCAGCGTTGGATGGTACATGGCTTCCTCTATATGCGGGCCTGACACCTGCCAGGCTCTCGTCTATCTCGCCCGCTCGAACCAAAAAAAAGAAAAAAAATATGTATGTGAGGGACACCCTCACACTCCCGGCAGAGGGGCGCAGCCCCTGTGTACACTCCTC
>CAJWER010000353.1 GCA_913030785.1 uncultured Chloroflexota bacterium
GAGCCACAGGTTGCGATCTGCTGGACCTGCCCACCGCTCAGGACCGGCTGAGGGCATTCCGTCCCGACTACATGGTTAACTGTGCCGCTCTTGTGGGCAGCCTGAACTATGTTACAGACCTCGCTGCGGACGTGGTCGACACGAACATGCGGTTAATCACGAACACATACAAGATCGCGCAGCAGCTGCCGCATCTCGTCGTGGTCAATCCTGTGGCCAACTGCGCCTATCCGGGCACGATGGACATCTACAAGGAAGAAGCGTTCTGGGATGGACCGATCCACCCTTCGGTGCTCGCCTACGGCAGTACCCGTCGCATGATGGTGGTCTTCTCCAAATCCTACAGCGATCAGTACGGGGTTCGCTCTGTAAATCTCATCACTCCCAACATGTACGGCCCTTACGATAGCATCGACCCCAACAAGACACATGCCCTCAATGCGCTGGTCGTGAAGTTCGTCAAAGCAGCGAAGCACGATCTGCCCACCGTGGAGGTCTGGGGTACGGGCAAACCGATTCGGGAATGGCTATATGTTAGGGATTTCGCCGCAGCAATACTTCGAGTAGTAGCGGCGCCTGAGAACACGCTGGAGCTGGTGAACATAGCTCAGAACAAAGGCTACAGCGTAAAGGAACTGGCAGATGCTATCAGTCGCGAGGTGGGGTATGCGGGCGAAATCATATACAACTCGTCATACCAGGATGGGGCACCCAAGAAGGTCATGGACGATCGCCGCTTTCGCCAGCGGTTCCCAGGATTTGGATTCACCGACCTGGGAACAGGGATTTCGGAGACCATACAGTACTACCGTGAGGTCATATAGACATCGACGCCGAAAATATTACGTGGTTCGTTGATGGCATGAGCAGCCTGTCCAACAATATCAGGGAAAGGCTAGCCGGATGACCCAACTTCAAACGAAAATCGGAGTAATTGGACTCGGCTACGTGGGGCTGCCAAGCGCGGCCGGATTCGCCGAGATGGGATTCTCCGTCATTGGAACCGATAGCGATCCGAAAAAACTGGCAACTCTCCACGAGGGGCGTTCGCCATTGTACGAACCCGGCCTTCAAGAGCTTCTGGATAGACACACGTCGTCCGGACGGCTGCGTTTCGTTGATGACATCGCGTCTGTCGTTCGAGAGGCGACGGTGCTGTTCATTTGCGTCGGCACGCCACAGGCCCAGGATGGCCAGGTGGATCTTTCGCAGGTCGATGGGGCCGTCAAGGAGATTGCTCGCCACCTGGACGGATACATGATCATCGTTGAGAAAAGCACTGTCCCCGTCACCACCGCAGACTGGATCAAGAAAACGGTTTCTGCCCACACCAACGGGAACCTCGAATTCGACGTGGCCAGCAATCCGGAGTTCCTGAGAGAAGGTTCCGCTGTAGCAGATTTTCTGAATCCAGACCGAATCGTTCTGGGCGTCGAATCCCAACGGGCAAGGAGTATCCTTGAAGGCTTGTACGCCTCGTTCGACTGCCCGGTGTTCGTGACAGACCTCAGCACCGTTGAGATAATCAAGCACGCATCCAATTCCTTCCTGGCGATGCGCGTCTCGTTCATCAACATGATCTCCGATCTTTGCGAGGCCACGGGCGCCGACGTCAAGAAGGTGGCGGAGGGCATGGGCCTGGATCCGAGGATCGGTCATGCCTACCTCGAAGCAGGTCTTGGCTACGGCGGATACTGTTTACCAAAGGACATTCGGGGATTCATCCACATAGGGGAGCAGATGGGGGTCGATTTCTCCCTGCTCAAGGCCGTAGAGGACATCAACGACAGTAGGATAGACCGGCTACTGCGCAAGATAGAAGAATCCGCTGGTCAGCTCGACGGCCTGCAGATCGGCGTGCTCGGCCTGGCGTTCAAGTCAGGAACCGACGATACCCGAGTTTCGCCTAGCATTAGTGTCGTACAGCGGCTTCAGAAAGCGGGAGCGAAGCTCCGGCTCCACGATCCGCAGGCTATAGAGAATACACGTAGCCAAATTCCAGATTCGCCTGGACTGGTTGTGTACTGCGACTCGGCCTACGAAGCCGCAGAGGGCTGCGACGCCCTGCTCCTGCTGACCGGGTGGCCCGAGTATCGCGAGTTGGACCTAACACGCCTGAACTCGCTGATGTCGTCTCCGATCATCATCGATGGACGCAACTACCTGGAACCGGCCGAGGCACGAAGCGCCGGATTTCAATACTCGGCAATGGGGAGGCCATGACCGGAACTAAAAGGGTCGTAATCACCGGTGGCGCAGGGTTCGTCGGCTCCAACCTCTGCGAGCGTTTCCTTCGCGAGGGCTGGCGAGTCGTAGCGATCGACAACCTGATTACAGGAACAAACCTCAACATCGACTCAATGATCGAAAACGACGCCTTCGAGGTCGTCAATGCCGACATCACCAACACCATAAATATCGAGGATCCGGTCGATCTGGTGTTACATTTTGCTAGCCTGGCCAGCCCCCTGAAGTACTTCGAACACCAGCTAGAGACGCTGCGCGCCGGCTCCGATGGCACGTTCAACACGCTTGACCTGGCCAGGGAAAAGGGCGCCAGGTATTTGGTGGCGTCTTCGTCCGAGGTTTACGGCGACCCGCAGGTCTACCCCCAGCCCGAGACCTACTGGGGCAACGTGAACTCCGTTGGCCCTCGAAGCATGTACGACGAGTCCAAGCGGTTCGCCGAAGCCGTGGTCATGGCCTACCACCGAAAGTCCGGCATGGATACGCGAATAATCCGGCTTTTCAACAGCTACGGGCCCCGGATGAGGATCGACGACGGAAGGGTGGTGTCGGAGTTCATACGCCGCGCCCTCGACGGCCAGCCCATCCAGATATTCGGCGACGGCTCGCAAACCCGGAGCATGTGTTACGTCGCCGACACCGTCGAAGGCATCTGGCGGGTGAGCCAGGGCGAGGGCTTCGACGGCGGGGGCTTTAACGTCGGCAACCCC
>CAJWER010000354.1 GCA_913030785.1 uncultured Chloroflexota bacterium
TCCTTTAATGCGCGTAATTCTGTAGGTTGTTCCAGTTCTTCCACGTGGTCTTCCAGTTTGTCCGCTCGGCGAGCGCGTCGGCGACGAGAGCGGCGAACGCTCGACCGGGACCGCGGTCGGGGTCGCCAGGAAGGAGCTCGCGTCGTAGGCCCCCAGGTGCCACTTGCCTATGTGACTCGTGGCGTATCCAGCGCGACTCAGGACCTCGGCCAGGGAGGTTTCCCGCAGTGCAAGCCGGTCCAGTCCCCACCACTCCAGCGTATCAATCGAGCCAGTCCGATGAGGGTAGCGCCCGGTCAAAAGCGAGGCACGGGAGGGGTTGCACACCGGCGATGCCGAATACTGC
This sequence comes from uncultured Chloroflexota bacterium, assembly GCA_913030785.1. Lineage (GTDB taxonomy): Bacteria > Chloroflexota > Dehalococcoidia > Lucifugimonadales > CAJWER01 > CAJWER01. The sequence continues at coordinate 347 of CAJWER010000354.1, forward strand.
TGCGTAAGACCGGTGCCCTCGGCCATGAGGGCGTCAAGGGTCGGCGTGCTCGATCGGCCATCGTTGAAGACGCTGAAGTCGCCGTAGCCCATGTCATCCACAAGGATGAAGACGACGTTGGGCGCTGAGCGGGAGTTCACTGGACTATGCCTCCGTAGGGGGTTAGGAGGAGGGAGTGGCGGAGGTGATGGTACGTGGAGCCTATAAACCTGTCAACCAAAGCGCTTTGGCCGCAGTGGCGCAGAATGACGGTGCTATACTGCCGCCCAGTACCGCGCCCGCCGGAAGGAGCCTCATGCCAGACTACGAGCCTCTCGATCTGTCCCCTCTGTTCAATGCTGGACTCGACGTGATCGGCGGAGAAGACTTGCCACCGATTGGAAACGTCCTGCTTCGGGGTCTTCCGTTCCAGATGGGAGCTAATCCCGACAGATGTCTCGTGGCATTGGAATCGCCAGATACCGGGGTTACTGTACCTGTAGGCAAGATCGCTCGCCGGGTAGTGGTCGCTCACCGCACGCAGGACGAGGTGCAGTCACCCGGAGAGCTCGTGGCAGAGTACATCTTCAACCTTGCCGGAGATGAAAGAGTCGTAGTCCCAATTCGAGTCGGATTCGAGATCGGCTCGCCCACAGGAAGTGGAACCCCATACTCCTCATTCATTGACCAGCCCCACAGCCTGTTCCCCAGACACGAGGGCGCCTGGAAAGACTCGGGAAGGCGCTCAATGGAGACCTCGACGGCGTCCGGACGTTGGTATCTGCTATGGGTCTGGGAGAATCCAAAGCCTGATCTCGTCGTCGAGTCGATGGAAGTGGTTCCGCACGGACCACGACTCCTGGTGGCCGGGGTTACTGTGGGCAGCCTGGACGAAGACCCCGTATCGAGAGACGGCAAGAAGCCCGCGAAAATATCCCTCTCTGAAGTAGCCGACGCCGCGAAGACTTTCGATTTGGAGGTCGAGGTCGACCGGGGCGTGGCGGGATATGTGCACCCGTTGCCACAAGCCACCGCAGCAGAGTTCCTCGAAGACGCGTTTGCAGGTTGGGGCCAGCAACAGAACACTAGCTCATCGCCAGCCTACGTCGATATCGCGGCAACGCCGTCATCGACCATCGAGATTCGCCAAAACGACGAGCCCGTAGGTCAAGTCAACTGGGGTGACGTGCAGACCGAAGGAACGGTCGAGACGCCACGCATCACGGTCGATATGGTCGAACAGGGCAAGAACTGGGTGCACACGACGGTACTGGACGCAGACACCGACAAGCCTGTTCCATGCCGCATCCACTTCCGCTCGCCCGACGGGGTACCGTACCAGCCATACGGCCACCACAACCAGGCAAACTCAAACCTCGCCACCGATATATTCGACATAGGCGGCGACGTCCGTTTGGGTCAGATCACCTATGCGTACATCGACGGCAAATGCCAGGGATGGCTGCCCAGGGGCGAGGTGATCGTCGATGTGGCCCGCGGATTCGAGTACGAGCCGTTGCGAACGACTGTCACAATCGAGCCTGGCCAACGAGAGCTGACCCTAATCATCAAACGGTGGGTGCACATGAACCGGGAGCGCTGGTATAGCGGCGACTCCCACGTGCACTTCCTGTCAGCTCAGGGTGCGCTAACGGAGGGGCAGGGCGAGGACCTCAACGTCGTAAACCTGCTCCAGTCGCAGTGGGGCAACCTGTTTACAAGTACCGAGGACTTTACTGGCCGGCCAACCGTGTCTCAGGTCGGCGACAACGTCGTGTACGTTTGCCAGGAGAACCGTGAGCACGCCATGGGCCACCTGATCCTGTGGGGGCTCAAGGAGCCGGTAATGCCGTGGTGTACCAACGGCCCCGGCGAGGCCGAGCTTGGTGGCACGATGGAAGCGACACTGAGCGACTGGGCGGACCAGTGCCACGCCCAGGGCGGCACCGTTATCGCCCCACATATCGGCAGCCTCAGCGGCGAGATAGTGGCGCTGATTGTCACCGGGCGTATCGAGGGCATGGAGATGGTGAGGATGCACGAGAAGGCCCACAACGGTTACTATCAGACCCTGAACTCCGGCTACCAGATTCCGCTTGTCGGGGGCACCGACAAGATGTCAGCCGACGTTACGGTCGGGCTGTCCCGCACCTACGCCCGCCTCCCCGAGGGCCAGAGCTTCGACTACGACAACTGGTGCAAAGCCGTGGCCTCTGGAAGAACCTTCGCCAGCAGCGGTCCTATCATCCGACTAACGGTCGACGGGCACGACATCGGCGACACATTGCAAATTTCTGGCCCAGGGAGCGTGCAGGTCGAGGCGACGGCCGAGAGCATCTTCCCGATCTACTCGCTGGAGATCGTTCAGGAGGGACATGTTGTTGCTTCGGTTCACTCAAAAGAGGGATCGCGGCGACTCATGCTGTCGGAAAATATCACGGTCGACGACCACACGTGGCTGGCCGCAAGGTGCGGAGGGCCTGAGTACTACACGGAGGGCAATTTTAACAGCGGCCAGCCTCCCTCATGGTCCCATAAGCACTCCGCATCCAGCAGCATCGTCGGCGTACACTTCGACGCGTGGCGCCGCGGCATCTTCGCCCGGTGAGCCCTCTTCTCGGCCGGGG
>CAJWER010000355.1 GCA_913030785.1 uncultured Chloroflexota bacterium
GGAAGCCTGCTTGCTGCGAAGTAAGTAATGAAGTGAAGGAGGGGAACATGATGAAGATCAAAACTGTTTACAGCGATAAGTACACGGCCCAGACGTCTACGGCTTCGATGAGGAAGCTGGGGCTGGTGGCCGAAGAGGCGCGGGGGATTATGGCCCAGCTGGGTTTTAGAACATTCAATGAGATGATTGGTCGTGTCGATGTGCTCGAGCTCGATTCGACCGTCTCACATTGGAAAGCCAGCGGCATTGATCTCGCGCCGCTGCTGGCGCCGGCACAAAAGCCTCGTGAGGACACCGGTGTTTACTGCCAAACTCCCCAGGATCACGGGCTCGACAGAGCCTTGGACAATACCCACCTCATCAGACTCAGCAAGGCGGCATTGGAGAAGGGCGAACGTGTGGAATTCGAGTTGCCAATCAACAATACCCATCGCACGGTAGGCACTTTGCTGAGCCACCAGATCGTCAAACGCTGGGGTGAGTTTGGCCTGCCAGATGACACCATTCATGCCCGCTTTGGTGGGTCGGCAGGACAGAGTTTTGGCGCTTGGCTGGCCCGCGGTGTGACCCTGGAGTTGGTTGGCGACGCCAATGATTATGTAGGCAAGGGGCTTTCGGGCGGGTATATCGTGGTCTATCCACCGCCTGAAAGTAGTTTTGTGCCCGAGCACAATATTCTTGTTGGCAATGTAGTGCTCTACGGTGCAACCGGTGGGCGTGCGTTTTTTCGCGGCGCGGCGGCCGAACGTTTCGCAATTCGCAACAGCGGAGTGTGGACCGTGGTCGAGGGCGTGGGAGACCACGGCTGCGAATATATGACCGGTGGACGAGTGGTGATTCTCGGTCCGACGGGTCGTAACTTTGCGGCCGGGATGTCCGGGGGTATTGCCTATGTTCTAGCACCGGATCGCGAGGTGTTTGCTATGAACTGTAATCAGGACATGGTAGATCTGGAGCCCCTGGAGAACATGGACGATGTGTCCGAGCTCCAGCAATTGTTGCGCGAGCATCACCAACTGACGGGCTCAACCGTAGCCGCCGGCCTGATAGCCAACTGGGAGTTGGCTTTAGCCACCTTTGTGAAAGTCATGCCCCGTGACTACAAGCGGGTGCTGTCTCAACGCGCGGCGAAGGGCGGTCAACGGGTCTGTCATCGTCCTGGTGGGGGTGGCCTACAAGGCAAATATCAGCGACCAGCGCGAGACCCCTGCCCGACCCCTCGCCCAGACGCTTCTCGCCATGGGCGCCGATGTCCGATACGTGGACCCGCACGTCGACAGGTTCGTCGTGGGAGACGTCGAGGTCCAGAAGGTCGAGGACTTCCACGGTGAAATGCGTGAGGCAGATCTGGTGGTGCTCCTCCAGCCCCACGATGCAGTGCTCGCCTCGGGCGCTCTCGAGGGTGCCAACCATGTGCTGGATACGAGCGGTACTCTCGTCGGCGACAACGTCGAACGGCTCTGAGGTTCTGTCGTGCGGGTCGTGGTGGCGACTGTCGTGCACCACCCGTTCGACGCCCGGATCTTCCACAGGCAGATTGGCTCCCTGTTGAATGCGGGCCACGAGGTCGTGTACCTGGCGCCGTTCGAGAACGGTTCGGAGCCCGTGCGGAGGGGCCTCCGGTGCCGACGACTTCCCCGGTCGACCGGCCGGAGTCGACTCGGGCCTCTCCAGGCGGCGGCGCGGCTCCTGGCAGAGGAGACGACGAGTGCCGACCTGGCGATTATCCACGACCCTGAGTTGACGCTCCTCGACCGGTACCTGGGTTGCCCGGCAGTCTGGGATGTGCACGAGGACCTGCATGCGCAGGTCGCTGACAAGGACTGGATCCCGGGCTCCCTCCGAGGGCCGGCCCGGCTCGGCGCCCGTCTCCTCGAACGGCGGGCTGGAAGACGGTTCGACCTCATGCTCGCTGAGGCGGGCTACCTGTCCAGGTTCGACGGGGGAACTGTCATCCGCAACACGCCGGTCGTTCCGGAGACGGTTGTGGAGTCGGTGGACCCTCGGATCGTGTATGTGGGGCGGGTCTCACTCGGTCGGGGACTGGAGACGATGCTGCGTGCGATGGACCTCGTCGATCCGGTCCACACCCTTCACCTCTACGGCCCGGTCGACCCGGCGGCCGGGCAACTTCTCAGGGGGCTGTCGCCGTCGATAGTGGCCCACGGGTTTGTCGACGGTCCGGTCGCCCTTCGGTCCATCGAGGGGGCGACGGTCGGACTCTCCCTCCTGCGGGACCTCCCCAATTATCGACACTCGTTGCCAACGAAGGTCCTCGAGTACCTGGCTCACGGGATTCCGGTGATCACCACGCCACTTCCCGAGGCCCGGCGCATCGTGGAGGATTCGGGCGGAGGGATCGTCGTGCCGTTCGACGACCCGGATGCCGTTGCCAGAGCGATTATTCGCATGGCCAGTGGCTCGTTTCGGCGAGAATGTGCCGACAACGGGCGACGGGCGGTCCGTGACAGGTTCGACTGGTCAGAGGACGCCTCCAGGATGATGGTGTTCCTGGAACAGGTGGCTGCAGGCAGGGATCGATGAGGCCTAGCCGACGACTCGAACAGTGGTGTCTGGAGCGCCTGAGGCACGGGCCCACTGTCGTAGAGCCTCCGGGGCTCGACCGTCTCACGGTGGTCGTCCCGTCGTTCGGGCGCCCTGACTTCGTCCTCCGCCAACTCGTGTACTGGTCGGGTACGTCGGCTCATCTCCTGATCCTCGACGGTTCGCCGGATTCGATACCAGAGAGCGTGAGGGATGCGGTAGACGGCCGAAAGGAACTCGGCTACATGCACCGGCCAGTTGGTCTAGACGAGAGATTGCACGAGGCTTGCGACCTGATTGGGACCGAGTACACGGTCCTGGGTGGCGACGACGAGTTCCTTCTTCGGCGAGGTCTGGCCGAGGCAGTCGACGCCCTCGACCGGGAGCAGACGCACG
>CAJWER010000356.1 GCA_913030785.1 uncultured Chloroflexota bacterium
ATCGAGGGCCTGCGCGATAGCCAGAGCCTGGAGGTCGGGGTGAATCTCAAGCCGGGCAGGATGCTGGCGGTGGAGGAACAACGCATTCGCGTCGAGCTGGTCATCGAACCCGACACCGACGAACTCAGGGTCGATGGCGTGCCGGTCATCCTGACCCATCCGGGCTGGCGGTCCGAGCTCGCTGAGCTGTCGGTGGTCCTGGAAGGCCCCATCGGCGAGGTCAGGGAGTTGGAGCTGGATCGCGTGGCCGTAGTGGTTCAGATGCCGGCCATGATTCCGCCTCAGCAGAACGCCATTCTCGTGGGGCCGGCGCCCGCAGAGGTGCGCTACGAGGTGCTCTTTCCCAGCCAGAACCTCAGGGTGAAGGAAGTCCTTCCCGAGAGTTTCCTGGTGGAGCGCCTGGATTGAAGCTCTTTGGGACCGATGGGATTCGGGGACAGTGGGGAGTGTCGCCCATGGTTCCCGAGACAGCCCGGGCCCTTGGATTGGCGCTCCTGCGAGCCTTCGGACGGTTTGTCGATACGCTGGGAGGCAGATATATCACGACCGAGGACGTTGGCATGACGCCGGCGGACCTCGAGTTCGTTGCCGAGGAGACCGAGCACGTGGTCGGCCTGCCCCTGTCGATGGGTGGCAGCGGGGACACCTCGGAGATGACAGGGCTAGGGGTCTATCTGGGTATGAAGGCTGCGGGTAAGGCGGCGTGGGGGGGAGAGAGCCTCGAAGGCAAGGTCGTGGCCTTGCAAGGGTTCGGCAACGTAGGTTTCAACACCGCGGGCCATCTGCTGGCCGAAGGCGCAAAACTGATCGTCACGGACACATACGAGGGTGCCCTGGAGCGTGCTCGTGAAATGAGGGCGACGGTCGTCGAGCCGGATGCGATTTACGATGTGGAGTGCGACATCTTCGCCCCGTGCGCGTTGGGCGGGACGTTGAATGCGGATACGATCCCTCGGCTGCGGTGCTCTGTGGTGGCTGGTGGGGCCAACAATCAGCTCGCGACGGACGCCGATGGAGACGAGTTGGATCGGAGAGGCATCCTGTTTGCGCCGGATTTTGTCATCAACGCGGGCGGGATTATCAATGCGGCCAACGAGTTGGACGGGGTCTACAGGCCGGAGCGTGCCCGTGAGGTGACGGAGCGCATATTCGAGACCACCAGCAGGGTGATCGCCACGTCGCGCGAAGAGGGTGTGCCGACCTATGTTGCGGCTAACCGTCTCGCTGAGAGGCGTATCGAGTCTGTGCGGAATTTGCGCGGGATCTATCGGCGGGGGTAGTAGGACGGGGCTAGGGTCTGGGGGCCAGGGGCTGGTTCCCGAACCCCAAACCTTTTGGTTGGGTGGCGGTTGGATCGCCTATTTTGGCAGGAGGCGTTTTGAGATGATTTCGCGCATCATCTCGGAGCTTCCGGCTGCTATGGTCCAGAGGCGGTAGTCGCGGGCGAATCGCTCGACGGGCGTCTCTCGGACGTAGCCGTAGCCGCCGTGCATTTGGACTGCCTCGTAGGCAATTTGGTTGGCGGCCTCGGTGGCGAACAGTTTGGCCATCGACACCTCGGTGACGCAGTCTTCGCCATCCGCAAACATCCCGGCGGCGTGGTAGGTCAGTTGCCGTGCGGCCGCAACCTGGGTAGCCATGTCGGCAATGCGGTGCCGCAGCGCCTGGAACTCGGCAAGGCTTTTGCCGAAGGCTTGCCGCTGGCGGAGGTATGCCAGGGTATCGTCGAGGGCTTGTTGTGATGCTGATACGCTGAGGACTGCAGCCAGGAGCCTCTCCCTCTGTAGGCCGGAGGCGAGCTGGTAGAAGCCGCGGCCCTCTTCGCCGAGGAGGTTTTCGGTGGGGACGCGTACCTCATCGAAGACCAGTTCGGCGGTGTCTGAGGAGAGCATGCCTGTCTTGCGCAGCTTTGATGCGACGGAGAGGCCGGGTGTGCCCGCCGGAACCAGGAACTGGGACAGTTGGGCGTGGGTGGGGCCTTCGTCGCGGGACCTGGCGGCCACGAAGTACAGATCACCGTAGACGCCGTTGGTGGTGAAGGTCTTTGCGCCGCTGATGATCCACTCGTCTCCATCACGCCGCGCTCGCGTTTCGATCCCGGCCATGTCCGAACCGGTGCCCGGTTCGGTGATCGCCAGGGCGCACACGGTCTCGCCGCCAATGATCCCTGGCAGGTGGCGGGCCTTTTGCTCCGGGGTGCCGATGCGGGACAGCCAGGGCGAGGACATGTCGGTGTGGACGATGATGCTGAATGCCACGCCCCCGGCGCGACACCTAGCCAGCTCTTCGGCCAGGACGACCGTCATCCAGAAGTCTGCGCCACTCCCGCCGTAGTCCTCCGCGTATTCGACGCCCAGGAAGCCCAACTCGCCCATCTGCTTGAACAGGGAGCGGGGTACGAGGCCGTCTTCCTCCCACTCGTCGACGTGTGGCGTGATCTCCGCTTCGACGAAACGGCGAAGTGTCGCGCGAAATAGCTCGTGATGGTCTTTAAAGGGTTTCATTTGCGTGTTGTCAGTTGCTCGTAGGCGGTGAACGGTGTTCCCTTGTCGCTATTAATAGGCCGCTGAAATACACATTTGGTCCAATTAACGCTCTCCTTCCGGAAGAAGAGGAATGTAGTGTGTGAGGGACACCCTCACACACCCGGCAAAGGGGCGCGGCCCCTCTGCACACCCCGTAGTTAGCCGAAATACACCTCTGGTCCGTGCAACGCTCTTTTTCCGGAATGAAAAGAAAGAAAGGGTGTGGAGGCACCCCTTCGACGTTGCTCAGGACAGGCTCTCACACGCCCGGCCATTCGGGGGACTCAGGACTGGCGACAGGGCTATGCCCCTTCTGCATATCCTAATTTTAGCAGCCTGCTATTGGTCGCGGCGGCGAAGTTCGTTGCGGCGTATCTTGCCGCTGATGGTTTTGGGCAGGTCGGCC
>CAJWER010000357.1 GCA_913030785.1 uncultured Chloroflexota bacterium
AAAGGAGTCCAACTGGGCCAGATGGGAGGGAATATCGATCTCCGGGTATTCTTCCCCAGCCAGATACAGGGCCGCCAGGTCCAGTTGAAGGTCTTCTTCGGGATACTTAATCAACTGGGAAAAGAGTGTGCGAAAATCGGCACTGCCGTGGGTGCTCATCATTATCCAAATGCCGGCTGTTAAGCATGCCGGACGGAGATTTTTACCGGGGATTTTACTGGTCTGACCCGTTGAAAACCGTGCTTGAGACAGCCGGGATTATATCATGGTGCGCCTGGATAACCGGGCGTTTGACCTGCGGTAACGGCACTGTGTTTGAAGCTAGATCCTATGGTATTCCCGTTCGTTGACTGGTGGTTAGCGCCCATCTATACTCCACTGACTTCTATACAGATGCGGTGAACGAGGCCCGGTATGCCCCAATATGTAGTGGAACGTCATCTGCCCAACTTTACCGGCGAGATGGTTGCCGCCGCGGCCAAGCGCGCCAAGCAGACCACTGCGGCAATGACCCGGGAAGGCACGCCCGTCCGGTACATGCGGTCGATCTTCATACCAGGCGAAGACAAGTGCTACTGCCTCTTTGAAGGTGAGAGCGCCGACACGGTCCTTCAGGCTAACGAACGGGCCGACCTGCCTGTGGAAAGCATCTCTGAGGCGTTGTCGGTCACCACTGAAGAAATCACCTAGCGCTCGTGTTTGGTGCCCGGCGCCCTTCCCCGCTCGTATCCTCCAAGCCCATAGCCATTTAAGGGACAACCTATGGCTTCGTACTACGCCTCTGTATTCACCGACCTGGGACGCCAGACATCCCCTTGGGGCCGGATTCCACGTGAGGAGGTGGTCGGTCTCATCGCGGAGTACCGGTATCTGGCGGAGTCGCTTGCGTCTCAGTACGGCTGTCTCCACCGGAACTTCCAGGGCGACGGGCATCTTTTCATATTTGAGACTGCCGACGCGGCCCTGCAGTTCAGTATGAAGTTGATCGAGCAGTGGGACTCCGGGAATTTCCGCTCTACAGGCCAAGCACGATCGCCGGACCTTCCCCTGCATCTTGGTTGCCATTTTGGGGACGCCACGCGTCTGGACGGCGGTGATGCGTGGATCGGCAGGTCCATCGACCTGGTCCGGAGGATCGCAGGCGAAGCTGGCCCGGCGGCGGTATTGGTTACCGAGAACGTGCTCGACGCCTCAGATGTCGCGATATATGAGTTCCATCCGGCGGGCACTCATACGCTTGAAGGGGACCACCTTCCACAGCGTACGTTATACGAGGTCACATCGTCGGCCCCGGAGGCTCTTGAGAGAAACACTGCCGAGACTTATTTCCTGGCCGGAGTTGCCTACATCGGTACGGAGAAGGAGAACGGGGAGGAGGAAACCGGCTATTACCGGCGGGCCTTGGAGCTCCGGCCCGATTATGCAGAAGCCCACAACAATCTGGGCGTCGTGATGCACGCCAACGGGGAAGAAGGAGTGGCGGCCGAGCACTACCGCCAGGCGATCAAAGAGCGGCCCTGGTATCCGAAAGCCAACTATAACTACGCGGTATTGCTGCAGTCGCGCGGGAATCTGAATGGGGCCTCAGACAGGTACCAAGAGGCTTTGCGGATGCGTCCTGATTACGTTGACGCCCACTATGGCATGGGCAATTTGCAGCGCGCGTTGGGAGACGCCGGCCAGGCAGAACACCACTTCACAGAGGCGCTGCGGCTGAGACCCGAGTACGCCGAAGTGCACAACAACCTGGCGATCTTGTTGGATGACATTGGACAGGTGGAGCGAGCCCAACAACACTACCGGGAAGCCGTGCGGATACAACCGGACTACCCCGAGGCGCATTACAATTTTGCCCTTGCCTTGGAGAACGCGGGACAGTCGGGCGAAGCAGAGGCTTCCTATCTCAGGGCGCTCAGTCTGCGCCCCGGATACCCCGAAGTCCATAACAACCTCGGTATCTTGTTGCAGGTCAAGGGAGACCTTGGGCCGGCCGAGGCTCATTACTTGGAGGTGCTTCGGTTGCGTCCCGGCGAACCCGAGACCCACTATAACCTCAGTCTGTTGCTCAGGGTCCAAGGACGGGAATCCGAGGCTGACGAACACTTGAACACTGCCCACGAACTCGCCCCGGTGGAATGGTTTGAAACGGCGCAGAACGGCGCTGATGACTCATCAAGAGGGATGGACGGTCTGACACCGAGGGAGATAGAGGTATTGACGCTGGTGGCCCAGGGCCGCAGCAACCAAGAGGTGGCGGACGAGTTGGTCATCAGCCTCCGCACGGTTGCCCACCACGTGACCAAGACCGAATCCGGCAACAGAACAGAGGCGGCCGCCTATGCCAACCGCCACGGCCTGGTCCCATAGCAGCCAATAGTCCCGCCCTGGCATGGGAACAAATTCCGATACACCAAGTACACCCTGACAGCAAAGTAGGGAACTTCTGCCGATGTCCATGGGTTTCTGTTCGTCTAACGTTCCACTACACCGCTGAAACGGTGGTTTTGAAAACAAGATGAGCGAATGATCGGACCCCCAACCGTTCGTGGTGAGCCCTGTCGAACCATGATTGTGCGGAAGCGGGGTCCTTCGACGGGCTCAGGACGAACGTAGGTTGCGAAGCGCGGTAGGGCCTACTCCTCCCAGGGCATCCTGCCGTCGCCGGAGCGGGGGCGGCGTGGGCCGTCTGGGCCTCCGCCGGTCAGGGCCGGCTCGAATCGTTCGGCAGTGCCGATGCTGCCGTCGCTGAAGATCACCCCGTCCTCGCAATACGCCTCTATGCGCCCGCCGCCGAACTGATCCTGGTAGAGGTTGGCGTACAACCCACCCTTGGCCAGCAGTTCATCATGCGGGCCGTGCTCCACTATGCGGCCTCGGTCCACCACGTAGATAACATCCGCCGCGATGATGGTCGACAGCCGGTGGGCGA
>CAJWER010000358.1 GCA_913030785.1 uncultured Chloroflexota bacterium
GCGGTGGTCGAGGAGGACCGGCTGGTGACCTGGGAATTCGCCAGCGGACGCAGCAGCGATGCCGCCACGCGGCGCCGCTTCGGAGGCGACGACGTGGGTGGTACCGGAGCCAGCGACCCCTCGGCCATCTCCTACGACGGACACACCCACCAGCTCAAGGACTTCATCCGCTCGATCAAGACCGGCAGCAAGCCTCTGATCGATGCCCGTGAGGGTCGCCGCAGCGTCGAGATCATCCTGGCAATCTACCAGTCCTCCTGGACCGGCAAGACCGTCTCGCTGCCCCTGAAACGCGACCCGAGAATTCCGGCCGAGCTGAGGCGGAAGAGATAGAGACTCTCGGCCACGAAGTGCCCAGGCAATCACCGTCATCACTCGAGGAGCTCTGGCATGTTCCCAGCCGTGCCCGCGACACGGCCCGTGGTGTGGATCGTCGTGTCACTGTTGCTCCCACTCGGTGTCCAGGCTGAAACGCCCGAGTGGGTCTCCTACCCCGGCAAGAAGTGGAAGGTGCTCACAGCGGCGGAGGCTGGAGTCCGGGACGTTGCCGCCTGGGACCGCTGGGTCCAGGCCACTCGCAAGTCGACCCGTGGGGCAAGTTTTCACGGTGAGGATCACTCGGGGAACCGCTGGGGGGTGGCGATCACTCGGGGAGGGTACCTGGTCCAGTCGTTCGGCGACCCCGACTACAGGTTCCAGACCGCCTCGGTCGGCAAGTGCTTTACGATGGCCTGCCTGCAACTGGCAATCGACGAGGGACGGATCAAGAGCGCCAACTCTCTGATCAGGGACCACTGGACCGGCAAGGGCCAACTCAATGGTCGCCATAAGCAACTCGACCAGGGACACCACCTCTTCCTGACCTTCAACCACCTGAAGACGCACCGCGGCGCGTTCCCGATTACCAACGGCTGGTCATGGCGAGTGGGCAAGAACTACGGACAGCCAGCGCCCAAGTGGTCCAAGTGGACCGGCGATCCCGACAAGGACAACTTCGCACACGCCAAGCCGGGCACGGTCGGCTCGTCCTACAGCAGCGGCGGTTACTGGCGACTCGCCCAGGCCCTGACCGCGGTCTGGAAAAAGGACCTCAAGCAGGTGCTCGATGAGAAGATCATGAGCCGGATCGGGATCCCGGCGGACCGCTGGGACTGGACGCCGGGCAAGGTGGTCCACGACAAGAAGACCTGGTACCCCAAGATGCCCGGCTACGGCGACTTTCTCGATCCCCCCTACACGATCAACGGGCAGACGGTCCGAGGCGGCCCGGGGTGGGTGGTCATCAGTGCCAAGGACCTGGCCCGCTGGGGCCTGCTGGTGGCCAGCGGCGGATCCTGGAAGAACCGCAAGCTGATCAGCCGCATCCAGGGACACGGCGGAGGCAACGGCAGCTACACCGGCGGCACCGGCGGCAGCCGGGTCACCTACGCCACCGGCCACGCCGCGTACGATGCTGCAAGGGCCGTGGTTGCGGAAATGGGAATCCGGGCTGCCCGCCTGTGGGAAGTGGAGCCGGAGAGCGTGATTCACGATAAAAACGGATTCAGCTCAAAGTTTGATCCAGAACTGAACATCTCCTTTGAGGACCTGGCTGGTCGATTGGAAGGCACCGGCGGTTCCGTGAGCATCACGGCGACGGTTGACCTTACTCTCGCAGAAGGCACATTTGGCGTGCATATCGCGGATATCGAGATCGACACTGAAACTGGAAAGACAGACATCATCCGGTACACGGTTGTGCAGGATGTGGGGAAGGCGATCCACCCGGCCTATGTTGAGGGTCAACTGCAGGGCGGGGCGGCGCAGGGAATTGGCTGGGCGCTAAACGAAGAGTACTACATGAACAACGGCAGGATGCAGAACGTCAGCCTGCTGGACTATCGTATGCCCACTGCGCTGGACCTGCCCATGATTGACTCAGTGATAGTTGAGGTGCCGAACCCCAGCCATCCCTATGGCGTGAAGGGCGTTGGAGAGGCCAACATTGTGCCTCCGCTAGCTACGCTGTCCAACGCAGTCAGCAGGGCCATTGGTAAGCGCATGTATAGCCTGCCCATGAACCCGCAGGCCGTTCGCGAGGCAATAGACAGCTAATTTCCAAGCAGAGGAGAGGGGAATTGGTTTAAATCCGACAGTTTCCGAGGAGGTTCATTCGTTGCATAAGGTCACGATTCGAGCCGCAATGTTGTCGGATGCCAACGAAGTTTTTCGTCTCCTCTGTAAATTTGCAACCAGCTATAAGCCGTCGCACGCTACCTTCGACAGCAATTACGCGAAACTTCTTGAGAACGAAGGATCTGACCTTCTGGTAGCTGATGAGGATGGAGCGGTTGCGGGCTACGCTCTCGCATCCGACTCGTTGACGCTATTCGCTAATGGTGTCGTAACGGAGCTAATAGAGTTATATGTGGAGGAAGAGCGGCGCGGTAGTGGGATTGGTCAGGCATTGGTGCGGCAGGCATGCAGTAGAGCACGAGATCGTGGGGCGGTGGAAATAACGGTACCCACGCGCCGGGCTCGCTCTTTCTACCTGACTCTTGGCTTCGAATTCACAGCCGAGTTCTTTAAATTGAATCTAGAGCATTAAAAAGCAGTCTCGCAATATTGCGAGACTGCTTTTTCCTAGCTGTGTACACAGTTTTTGTGCTGCGAACTGCGGTGGCGATCCTAAGTTCTAGCCCTCCGCTCTGGCCAGGAAGTCGCGGACGACGCTGAGGTAGCGGTCCGTCTCATCCCAATAGGCCATGTGCGCGCTGTTCTCGTATACGACGAACTCGGCGTTGGGAGTCAGGCTGGCATACCACTCCACGGTGTCCGGCGCTGCCTCATCCACACGACCGCAGGAGTACAGAGTCGGCACACTGATCTTGTGCAGATCACCGGAGCGGTCGTAGCCCTTCAGGTTGC